>JBKBWB010000383.1:0-1840 GCA_046289215.1 Asticcacaulis sp.
AGGTCACGCGCTGTTGCGTCGTTTACCCTCTTAGGGGCTTGGGGTCTTGGTCTCGCTCTGTATCCGCCCCTGTCGGATCGCGGTCGAAGACAGGGTGTTGAGCGGGACATGCAGGTAGGTCCAGGCCGGGGCAGGCAGGTCTGCCAGAATATGCGCCTTACGCGAGCTGTGCCGGTAGGGGGCAAAGCGTTTGGCAGCAGGCGCCAGCCGGCTTCGGATCAGGGCACCGGGTCGGGCGATCACGGCAATGGGAACCAGTCGGGCAATCTGGAGCCAGCCCCGCCAGCGATGGAATTGGGCGAGGTTATCCGCCCCCATCAGCCAGACAAACTTGACCCCGGGAAAGCGGCCCTTTAGCGCCCGGATTGTGTCGAGCGTATAGGTGGCGCGGATCCGGGTCTCGAAATCTGTGACGATGTCATCTCGGTGCGCCAAGGCGCGGGCGCTGGCCAAGCGCTCGGGTAAGGGGGCCATGCCCGCCCGGTCTTTGAGCGGGTTTTGCGGCGAGACCAGCCACAGCACGCAGTCGAGGTCTAGGTGTTTTCGGGCCGTGTCGGCGACATACCGATGGCCGGCGTGGGCCGGATTGAATGAGCCGCCAAACAGGCCCACGCGCATACCCGGACTCAGGCTGAATCCGGGGCGGATTGCCCCGGGCCGGGCCAGAAACGGGGAGCAGGGGGCCTGTCCGGCGCGCCACATCGGCAATTAAGGCTGCCAGGCGTCGGGATCGTGACCGGCGGCGCGGATGGCGGCGTCCTTATCCGCCTGCCACCCCTCGCTGATCTTTGTCCAGGCAGCGAGTAACAAGGTCCGCACGCCTTCGCCGGACACACCGGAAATCAGGAATGGGGTCTGGCCACAGGCTTCGGCCAGCTCGGCCTGCACCTGGTCGCGGGTTTCCTCATCAAGGGCATCGATCTTGTTCAGGGCCACCAATTCCGGCTTTTGCGCCAGTTCGGCATCATAATTGGCCAATTCGGTTCGGATGGTGTGATAGGCTCCGACCGGATCCTCTTGGGTGCCGTCCACCAGATGCAGCAACACCTTGGTCCGCTCAACGTGACCAAGAAAACGCGTGCCGAGACCCGCCCCTTCTGATGCGCCTTCGATCAGGCCTGGAATATCGGCGAGAACGAAACGCTGCTCCGCCGACAGGTCGATCACCCCTAGGTTTGGGGTCAGAGTCGTAAAGGGATAGTCCGCGATCTTGGGGCGGGCGGCGCTCGATGCGGCGAGGAAGGTCGACTTTCCGGCATTGGGCAGGCCCAGGAGGCCAGCATCGGCGATCAGTTTCAGCCGTAGCCAGATCCAGCGCTCAATCCCGTCCTGTCCCGGCAGGGCAAAGGTCGGGGCCTGATTGACCGGGCCCTTAAAGCGGGTGTTGCCAAAGCCACCGTTCCCGCCGCGTGCCAGCAGGTAACGCTTGCCGAGCGTATCAAGATCGACAATCAGCGTTTCGCGGTCTTCTTCATAGACCTCTGTGCCGACCGGAACCTTCAGGATGATGTCCGGCGCATTGGCCCCGTGCATCTGGCGTCCCCGGCCATGCTCGCCCGTCTGGGCTTTGAAATGCTGCTGATAGCGGTAATCGATCAGGGTGTTGAGGCCTTCGGTGGCCTCGATCCACACATCGCCGCCCTTGCCGCCGTCACCGCCATCCGGGCCGCCGTTGGGGATAAACTTTTCCCGTCGGAATGACACGGCCCCGCCGCCGCCATTCCCGGAACGGATATAGATCTTGCACTGGTCGAGAAACTTCATGGCACTCTTGTGAACCATTCACGCGCCACCGGAAAGATGGCGCGTGTGGGTCGGTTTGAAAAAAAAGTCAAAGATT
>JBKBWB010000025.1:0-13459 GCA_046289215.1 Asticcacaulis sp.
TTTCTTGGGGTGCATTGCTCCTAGGCTTAATTGGGATACTAGGAGCTATAGGTTGGGGCTTTATAGTACGTCATTGGGCGTCTAATGAGGCCCGCAAAGCAGCGAAACAGTGTGCAGAAGAAATGATAGCCAAATGGCTCTCTGAAAAAGCACCAGGAATTATTCGACAGCATGTCGAATATCTTAATAATGCCTCTTTAGGCTCAGACGACGACGCAGAGGCAGCAGATGAAATGGGAAAGGAGGCAGGCTAATGATAGATCCGCTTAAAATTGTAGAGCTCCACATCAACGCCATTCCGTTTCCGATTTTTCAAATACTTGAAAAGCTTGACCTTGGACCGTCATTTCAGACTATGAATGACGATATTTCAGGCTGGATCGAAAGAGTGGATCAAGACCGTTATCGCATTGCAATCAACAAAAATCATGCGCATGTACGCCAGAGGTTCACAGCGGCTCATGAACTAGGCCACTATATTTATCACCGGGACCTATTAGGTCGCGGTGTTGGTGATACTCGCGCCTATAGAGCAGACCGCACTCCCTTTGAAAATGCCGCGATAAGGCCTGTGCACGAACGCCAAGCGAATAGCTTTGCAGCGAATATTCTCATGCCTCAAAAATCTATATCTGCACTACGTACGCAAGGCATTTCAGAGCCACGCGAGCTTGCCGCGAAATTAGAGGTTTCCGAACAAGCAATGAGGATACGCTTGGGTATAACAGCATGAGGCAGCTCAATAAGCCGCCTTATAGTTGATCCCAATTGCACCGCATATTCTCTGACTGCGTACCCTTGTTAAGAACACACTCGCAAATTTTGAACTAAGCAAAATTTACAATAGATCGCGCAAATCCGATTTCAACATTGAAGCGCTGTACTAGCCCCTACCCCGTATTGCGCAGGCTGGCGGCGATGCCGTTGAGGGTCATCTGCAGCGCCAGTTGCAGGGCCTTGCTGCTGTTGCCCCGGCGGCGGCGGGCCATTAGCTCGACCTGAAGCGCATTTAGCGGCACCAGATAGGGCTGGGCCAGCATCAGTGCCTGGGCCATGTCCGGCTGGGTGGACAACAGGGTGTCAGCCCCCCGGATACTGAGGATCAGATCGCGCGTTTGCGACCACTCATCGCGGATCCGGCCATAGATGCGCTGGGCCATGCCCTGATCGGGCACCAGCTCGGCATAGTCGGCGGCAATGGCCATGTCCGACTGGGCCAGCGCCGCCTCGATGTTTTCCAGGAAGCTGGTAAAGAACGGCCAGCTCTGGGTCATGTCGGTCAATTGGCTGACCGGGATCCCGGCCGCCTTGACACCCGAGGCGAAGCCGTACCAGCCGGGCAACATAAAACGCGACTGCATCCAGCTGAACACCCACGGGATCGCCCGCAGGTCCTCGATAGCGCGAGAGCGCGTGCGCGAGGCCGGACGCGAGCCGATCTTGAGGTCGATGATTTCGGAGATCGGGGTGGCGCTGCGGAAAAACTCGACAAAGGCCGGATCGTCATAGACGAGACCGCGATAGGCGCTCAGGGCTTGATCTGACAGGGCTTTCATCGCCGCCCCGTGGGCCGGATCATGGTCCTGGGTGCCGCTGGGCCGGTCGAGCGTGGCATAGAGCACGGCGGTGACCATGGACTCCAGCGACTGACGGGCCTTGTCCTTGCTGCCAAATTTGCGGGCGATCATCTCCCCCTGTTCGGTGACGCGGGTGCGCCCGCCGACCGTGCCCGGGGGCTGGGACATCACAGCAGCCACGCTCGACCCGCCGCCGCGCCCGATGGAGCCTCCCCGTCCGTGGAACAGTTGCAACCGCACCCCGTGGCGTTCACAGACCTTGAGGATCGCATGCGACGCTTCATGCAGCGACCAGCGCGAAGTGGTATAGCCGCCGTCCTTGTTGCTGTCGGAATAGCCCAGCATGACTTCCTGCTGGCGATCCGGCCCCAGCAGGCTGCGGGCGCCGGACCAGGACAACCAGTCGTCAATCACCCCCGGCGCGGCCTGAAGATCAGGAATGGTTTCGAACAGCGGGCTGATGCGCATCAGTGAGCGCGGCGATTCCCCGCCCGACACCAGACCGCATTGCTTCAGCAGCACCAGCGGCTCAAGGATGTCCGATACCGACCCGGCCTTGGACACCACATAGGCCCCAAAGGCGCGCGGGCCATAGGTGGCGATTGCCTGGGCCGCGGCATCGGCGATGCGCAACTCGCGACGGGTCTCGGCGGAATAATCGGCATAGGGCGAGCGCAGCATTCCGTCGTCCGACAGCTCGGCCTTGAGCGCCGCCACCCGTCCGGCTTCATCGAGGGCCAGATAGTCCAGTTCGTGGGCCGAATGGGCAAACAGCTCGGCCACCACCCGCTCGTGCACATCCGAGTTCTGGCGCAGGTCGAGCGACAAAAGATGGAACCCGCAGGCGCGTGCCGTTTGCAGCAGCGCCCGCACCCTTGATCCGATCAGCCGCTCGCCCCCGTGAGCCCGCAGCGAGGCACACAAGGCTTCCAGATCACCGATAAATTCCGCTGGGGTGACATATGCGGTAGGATCCCCCGGCTCGGCGGCGGCGGGCGCGCGTTGCTGGATTACGGCCTCGGTGGCCCGAAGCCGCTGGTCGATCAGCATCAGTGCCCGGCGATAGGGCTCATCCGACTGGTGAATCGAATGGGTGGTCGAGCGCTGGGCCAGTTCGGCCACCACATCGGACACCTCGGTCAGGGCCGCCGACAGGGTCAATTCGCTTCGCAGCGTCTTCAGTTCGTCGAAATAGAAGCCGAAGATCAGAGCCGACTGGGTCTGAAAGGCATATTGCTGGGTCAGAGCATCGACGTGGGGGTGGCCATCGCGGTCGCCCCCGATCCAGGAGCCGAGACGCAAGGGACAAGCGTCATTCCCTTCCAGTCCCAGATCCCGCGCCCAGTCGCCATAGAGCGACACTACGGCCGGCAGGATGGCCTCGCGCACAAAGCTCAAGGTGTTGTCGATCTCGTCGATCACCGTGATCCGGTCGGGCCGGTGCAGGCGGGTCTTCCACAACAAGGCAATGGCGCGGAACAGGTCATCCATCCGGTGACGGCGCTCGGGCGAGCCTTCGGGCGCGCTGCGGGCGGCCTGAAGCAGGGCGCTGATCTCGATCTGGTGATCCATCACCGCCCGGCGGCGCATTTCCGTCGGGTGCGCCGTCAGGACCGGCACGACCGAAAGGGTCTTGAGCGCCGCCAGTGCCTCCTTGCTGCCAACCCCACGCCCACCCAACTCAGGCATGGCCGCAGCCAGAGATACAGGACGACCCGCCGCTTCTTTTATGAGGTCCGACTGACGCGTACGGCTGACGGCATCTTCGGCAAGGGTCCCGAGCGCCGCAAGGGTTGTCAGAGCCCGCGCCGCATAAAGCGCCTGATAGGAGGCAAGGCCCGAACAGGCCAGACGCGCCGCCCGCCCTTCGGGATCATTTTTGGGCCGTACGCGATCGAGCAGGCCCCGCGCCTGCTCACCGTCCAAATAGTCGAGCGCCTCGGTAAACAGCGCCTCGACCAGTTCCACCGCCTCGGCGACCGCTGGATCGATGACGACGAAAGACGTTTCAGTTTGCCCTGAGGCGTCAACAGACTTCACTTGGTTGTGCTCAGCAACAGTCATGGCGGCCCTCCCCCGGACGGCAAAAATTACAAACGAAAAGCGCGGCTTCAGGCCGCATTCAAAGGTTCATTGTGACGAATATCGCGCGGCACACCCGCCTCCTTGGCCTTGAGGATAAACTCCATGGCCGTATCAAGGAGGTGCTGAATCGCGCCGCAGGCCAGCGCCTCGTCGCCGTTACAGATTCCGTCCACGATCTTGCGATGTTCCGCGACATCGGCAATCGGTACCGATTTCATGCGGTTGGCCAGGCGGATGGAAAAGGTCAGGGCGGTCTGGACGAGGTCGCGGTGCTGGATCAGGAACCGGTTATTGCTGGCGTTGAGCACCGCGATATGCAGGTCGATATCGGTTTGAAGCGGATCGCCCAGGCCCTTCTCGGCCGCTTCCATGGCGGCCACGGCATCCCGAAGCGCCTGTTTTTGTGCCGTAGTCGCACGGGCTATGGCCAAGCGCGCGGCCAGCGGTTCAATGGCCATCCGGATCTCGGTAAACTCGACCAGAATATCGATCGGCAAATCCCGCTCCAGCAACCACCGCAGCACATCCGGATCGAGCAGGTTCCACTGATCTTCGGGCGTAACCCAAGTGCCGTATTTGGGCTTGGAGGCCAGAAGTCCTTTGGCAGTCAGCATCTTGATCGCTTCGCGCATGACCGAGCGGCTGGCGTGAAAGCGGGTACATTGTTGTGCCTCAATCGGAAACGGATGGGCCGCAGAATAGACCCCCGAGACGATTTCCGACCCCAGGGTATTCAGAATGGCATGGGTCAGACCATGTTTGGGCAGACGGCTCACAGCAATACTCCCGAACCGGCCACATGCCGGCGCATGGTCAGTACTCTACTGAGACCCCCGTTCGGGTAAAGCAATAAATCGTATGATATGGCAAATGCGCATCATCTCGATGCACGCCCGGTGGCCCCGAAATCTCCCTTGCACGCCAAAGGTGATCCGGTATTTATTGTTTCCGCATCGGGAGGGGCGTTCTGGGACGCTATAGATTAAATGCTTAAAAAAGTCATGCTCAGTGCAGTGGCCGTTGCCGCTGTCACCACCGTCTTTGCGCCTGCAACCGTCATGGCTCAGGCCACGTCTGTGCCGCCGGTCAGCACCTATGCCAGCGATCCGGATATCGATGATCTGGCGCTGTCGCCCGATGGGCAAATGCTGGCCTTCGCGACGCGCGTGAACGGCAAGCGTGCGCTGCTGGTCAAGGACCGCCAGGGCCAGACCCTTAAGGGCTTTGCCGTCGGTGACGTGAAATTGCGCAGCGTCAGCTGGGTCAACAAGGACTTTCTGCTGATCCGCAAAAGCACGACGGCGGACTTGCGCGGCTACGTGGGTCCGGGCGAGTTTCCCCAGTCCTTTTTGATTGGCATGGACGGCAAGACCTCAATCCAGCTGTTTAGCAAGACGCTTTTCACCGATGCATTTTATGGCGGATGGCCCTGGATCCGCGATGTGGACGGCGAGACCCGCATTTACGCCCAAAAGCGGACAATCTATGAGCGCGGCTCGTCGGGCCGGATCGCCAACGAACTAAACCGCAACTACGTCAGCGGCCCGCCCCGCAATGACCTTTATCTGCATCCGCTCAAGGACGCGCCTGCCACGATTGCCAAGCAGGGCTCCGAGTTCACCATCGACTGGGTGCTGGATGCACGCGGCGAGGTTCTGGCACGCGAAGATTACGATGCCAATCGCGAAATCTGGAAGCTGCTGGTCCCGGCGGCCAGTGGCGGCATGCAGATCATCAAAGAGGGCAAGTATGGCCTTGACCGCCCGAGCCTTCTGGGACAGGGCCGCACGCCGGGAACCTTTATTGTCGCTGGTCCCATCGATGGCAATGATCCGGATGGCCTCTATGAAGTCAGCCGTGACGGCACATTTACGCGTATCACCCTTGATGAAAAGGGGCGTGTGATCGGCTTGATCACCAAGCCGCGCGACGGCTCGGCCATTGGCTACATTATCCAGAAAGACACGCCCTTGCGGCGTTATTTTGATCCGGCCATGCAGGCGTCAATGGACGGTCTGCACAAGGCTTTTTCCGGCCAGATCATCAGCATTTTGGACAAGACCACCGACATGAATACTTGGCTGGTGGGGGCCGAGGGCAAGGGCGATTCTGGCAGCTACTATCTGTTTGACCGCGCCACCGGCAAGGTGGACTACCTCGCGGTCAAATATGAAGCGCTTGAGCCCGAAGTGGTCGGCGAGCAGACCTATACCCACTACATGGCGGCGGACGGCCTGAAGATCCCAGCCTATGTGACCCTACCGCCTGCCGCGCGCATGGGTACCAAGCCGATGAAGAACCTACCGCTGATCGTTTTGCCCCACGGCGGCCCCCAAGCCCGGGATGTCCATGGCTATGACTATTGGGCCCAGACCCTCGCCAGCCGCGGCTATGTGGTGCTGCAACCCAACTTCCGAGGTTCGGATGGCTATGGCGAGGCCTTTGTCCGTGCCGGTCATGGTCAATGGGGCCGCAAGATGCAGTCCGACCTCAGCGATGGCGTGCGGCATCTGGCCAAAGAAGGCCTGATTGATCCCAAGCGCGTCTGTATAGTCGGGGCTTCCTATGGTGGTTATGCGGCGATGGCCGGGCCGTCGCTGGATCCGGGCGTCTATCGCTGTGCCTCGGCTGTTGCAGGTGTGTCGGACTTGGAAAGCATGGTCGACTGGGAAGAGCGCCAGTCGGGCGGCAAGTTCAGCCAAACGGTGGCTTACTGGAACCGCTTCATGGGACCGCGCGAAGGCTGGAGCGCCGTCTCGCCGCTGAAGCAGATCGACAAGATCACTGTGCCGATCCAGTTGATCCACGGCAAGGATGACACAGTCGTGCCCTTGATCCAGAGCACCCAGATGCGCGATGCCCTGCAAAAAGCCGGCAAACCCGTCGAATTCGTCGAGCTCAAGGGCGAGGACCATTACCTGTCCAAGCAGGAAACCCGTATCCAGATGCTCGAAGCGATGGTGAAATTCCTCGAAACCCATAACCCGCCCAACTAGGGGCGGCGCATGACAAGGCGAAAAGGCGAGGTCCGCGCGGCCTCGCCTTTTTCTTTGCTTAAAATCCGTGGCTTAGTTCAACCGCTTGGGCGGCAAGACGGGTGGCAAGGCCGTGTCCTTGGCCGGATCGGGCGTCGCAGGGCCGGGCAGCGGCGCCACCGGCACCCCGTCTTCGATCAGGCTGCGCACCTCAGCCGGGGTCGCCTCACCATAGATCCCGCGCGCCTCGGAAACGCCGTCGTGAATGTCCCGGGCCTCGCGGGCGAACCGGTCGCCGACATAATCAAAATTGGTCTCGACATGATCGCGGACCTTGCGCAGGGCCTCCATCATCATCGCCTGTTTGGCCGGATCCGGGGCCTCTGTGGCGCGCTTTTTCGTGCCCGCCACCGCCGGAGCCATGATGGCCTTGCGCACGTCGACGGTGTCACAGACCGGACAGGTCACAAGCCCGCGCGCCAATTGGTCATCATAGGCCGACGAGCTGTCGAACCAGGCTTCAAACTCATGAGAATGGGTACAGACGAGGGCGTAACGGATCATGGTCCATCATACATGCGGTCGTGCCACAGTTGTGGCAAGGCCTGTCGGGCTTCATCCACAGCCGCCAGACGCAAAGTCGCGCTCAAAACCGTGGGCTGGTCATCGCTGGCCTCGGCCAGGATCCGGCCCCAGGGATCGATGATCAGGCTATGGCCCCAGGTCCGGCGACCATCGGCGTGGTGTCCCCCTTGGGCGGCGGCCAGCACAAAACAGCCGGTCTCAATCGCGCGAGTGCGCAACAGCACACTCCAGTGCGCCTCGCCGGTCGGCACGGTAAAGGCTGCCGGAACCGCGATCAGCCGGGCGCCCGCCATGGCCATCCGCCGGTAAAGACTGGCAAAGCGCACGTCATAACAGATGCTCAGGCCCAAACCGCCAAAGGGCGTCCGGGCGACCACAGCGCGCGTTCCGGGACGCACATTCTCGCTTTCGCGGTAACGCTCCCCGTTGGGCAGGGTGGCATCAAACACATGCAGCTTGTCATAGCGGGCCGCGACCTCGCCTGTGGGGGCAATCAGCAAGGCGCGATTAGCACTGCGCCCCTCAGCATCCTCAGGCAGGGCCACGATCACCGACCCCAGCAACACCCAAACCCCATGGGCCATGGCAAAGGCCCGGGTTTCACGCACCACCGGATCCTCAAGCTCGGGCACGGCCTCAGCCTTGCGCAGAGACCGATTATTCTGAAGGAAATTGCTGCCCTCGGGCGTGACGATCAGCTGCGCGCCCGTATTGGCTGCCTGTTGCAACAGCGGCAACAAGTGCGCCCAACCCTCTGCCCCCGTCGCCGGAGTGGTGGCCTGGACCACCGCCACATCAAGCGTTTCGGGCAGAGACACCGTCCTTAGCCCTTCAACAGGGCGTCAAGTTTGCCCGCACCGTCGAGCGCATGCAGGTCATCACAGCCGCCCACATGGGTCTCGCCGATAAAGATTTGCGGGAAGGTATTGCGGCCCGAACGTGCGGTCATTTCAGCCCGGAGCGTCGGATCCTCTGAGGCGACGATCTCCTGAAACGTGACACCCTTTTGGGTCAGCAAGGCCTTGGCCTTGATGCAATAGGGGCAGCCAGGCTTGCTATAGACGACAACCGCGGGCGTAGAGCCGGACATGGGGACCTCGGAGGCAGGAAAGACAAGCCGCACATTTAGGCGATGTGCGGGTCTGTTCCAAGGGCTTGTGGAAACATGGGATTATAATCCCAGCTCCATCTCGCCCGGGTCAATCATGCCCGGATCAATCACCCCTTGCCCTACGCGCGCCAGAACCAGCCCGTCCACCCGAGCGGCCCCGGCCCGCCTCAGCGCCCGGGCGCAGGCATTAAGGGTCGCGCCAGTGGTCAACACGTCGTCCACCAGCACCAGCCGCGCGCCCTTGATCCGCTCAGCAAAGGCCGGATGCACAGCGATGGCCCCGGCCAGATTGCG
This sequence comes from Asticcacaulis sp., assembly GCA_046289215.1. Classification (GTDB taxonomy): domain Bacteria; phylum Pseudomonadota; class Alphaproteobacteria; order Caulobacterales; family Caulobacteraceae; genus Asticcacaulis. Next base: position 8,628 of record JBKBWB010000025.1, read on the forward strand.
TTTGCGGGCCGAGGCGGTCTTCCCCCCCTGAGACGCGGTCGCTCGGGTCCGTACCAACGCTTCGGCCCACACTGGCACGGGCTGGCCCCCCGTGGCCCACAGGCGGGCCACCCCCCGCGCCAGCTCCGCCGATTGATTATAGCGCCGCGCCAGCAGCCGCCAGCGGTGCAAGGGCACAGGCACGAGCGCGTCGGTCTCGGCCTGCAAGGCCGCCCCAGCCCGGCTCATCCACGCCGACAGCATGGGCACCAGATCCGTCCGGTCCCCGTGCTTGAGCGCCAGCACCGGCCCCCGGCTGATGGCATCGTAATAACAGGCCGCCCGCAGACGATCGGTCCGCAGCGGGGCCGACTGACAGGCGACACAGCGCCAATCCGGGGTCATGGTATAGACAAGCGGTCGCCCACAGCCGTCGCACACCGGATCGCTCAGAAACGTGATCGCGCCCCAGTGGGCACTCGACAGCCCGGACTGTTGCGGATAAGCCGCCACATCCGTAACAGGTTCTGGCGACTGGCGTTCAAGCCCCGCCGCTTCCGGATCCGCCACCATCAGGCCCGGCGGCTGTGGGAAATCGCCCGGCGGAAAGACGATATCGCGTCCCGTTGACCAACCCGCCCCGATCCACTGGCGTATCTTAAGGGTCCACTCGGCCCCGTTCAGGAGTAATGACATGCGTGACAGCCCCCCGGCCCTGTTCGATCGCCGCCTGTACCGCACCCGCCTTGACCGGGCCGCCCCCCGCTACGCGGAGGCCAGCTTTCTCAAGGCCCGGGTCAGCGCCGACATTCTCGACACCCTGAGCGCGATTTTGCGCGACTTTCCCCTTATGCTTGATCTTGGCGCACGCGACGGCACCCTGGCAAGGCTTTTGCGCACCGATCCAGCTTTTGCCGGGATTTCCGGGCGTGTCGGCACGATCCTTCAGTCTGACCTCAGCCCCCGCCAGCTTGCTGGGCTATCCGGGCCGCGCCTTGTGCTCGACGAAGAGCAGCTTCCGTTTGCCCCGGCCTCGCTCAATCTGGTGACCTCGGCGCTGGGGCTGCATGCGGTCAACGACTTGCCCGGTGTGCTGGTCCAGATCCGGCAAGCCCTTGCGCCGGATGGCCTGTTCGTCGGGGCCTTTTTCGGCGGGGCCAGCCTGACCGAACTGCGTCAGGTGCTCCTTGAGGCCGAGGTCGAGCTGACCGGCGGGGCGGGTCCCCGCGTCGCCCCCTTTGCCGAGGGCTTTGACGGCGCGGCCTTGCTGCAACGGGCGGGCTTTATGCTCCCCGTGGCCGATGTGGACCGGTTCACCGTGCGTTATGCCAGCCCCTTGGCCTTACTCAAGGATCTTCGGGCCATGGGCGAAACGCGGATCCTCTTGGACGGATCCCCCCGCCCCTTGCGACGGGACGTGTTGATGCGGGCCATGGCGCTCTATGTCGAGCGCTTTGCCGAGGCCGATGGCCGGGTTCCTGCTACCGTCGAGATCCTCACCCTCAGCGGTTGGGCGGCGCACGAAAGCCAGCAAAAGCCCCTGCGTCCCGGCAGCGCCAAGACCCGCCTGGCTGACGCGCTCGGGGTCAAGGAGCAGAAACTGTGAGCCCGGATCAATAACCACAATACACTTATGGAATTTAGTATTAAGATTATATTCCGCTAGCAAGGAAAGTATTATCAACCCAAGCTTTAATGTCTAAAATACATAGTAAATATAACGCCATTATCTATACCCAAGCACGGACTCCCGCATCAGCTTTAATCTGATCCTTACGACTCTGGATCATGGTCAAGCCAAAGCATTTAATGCTGGAGGCTGCATGTCTATTCTCAATACACTTAAAGGGCGCATTATCGCTGTAACGCTCGCCTGTATCAGCGTCGCGATCCTGACCTTGTCCATTATCGATTTTAATACGCTCAAGGCCGAACAAAAGGACGGCATTCGGGCCGATCTGAACTGGTCACTCCGTGTGGCTGCGGACCGATTTGCGGTCGCAAGCGGCGGAACGGTGCAGGAAAGCCCGGAAGGCGTCGTGGAAGCCATCGTGACCGAGCGCATCGAGGCCCCCTCGGACACGGCGCTGGTCGACCGGATCGGCACGATCAACCAGGGCTTTGTGACGATTTTCGCCTATGACGCCGACAAAAAAGACTTTGTTCGCCTCAGCACAAATATCCAAAAGCCCGATGGAACGCGGGCCGTGGGCACGACGCTTGGCACCGACAGCGCCGCTTTTGAACCGATCATGAAAGGTGAGCCCTATTTCGGCGTCGCCAAGATCCTGGGCGAGCCCTACCAGACCGCCTACACGCCGATCAAAACCGCTTCGGGCGACGTGATCGGCATCGTCTTTATTAGCGTGGCCAAGGTGTCGAGCCTCAATGCCAAGCTCTGGGGCCAGACCTGGATTATTGCTTTGGTCGCTTTGTCGACGATCCTCGCCACCTCTTTCCTGCTCTACACATTCTTGCGCCGGGAACTGGGCAAGATTGACCGGATTGCTGCTGCCGCCCGCGATGTGGCGCAAGGTGAACTGGATCGGGCCGTGCCCCATACCGAAGCCAAGGACGAAATCGGCCTGATCAGCCGCGCGATTGTTGATCTGCGCGAAGCGGCCCGGGATCGCGAAGCCCTGCGCCAGCGCCAATTGGCCGAAGCCGAGGCCGATATTGCCCGCCGGGATGCCAGCCAGCAGGATGTGGCCCGCTTCCTTGAAACCACGCGCAGTCTGTTTGAAACGCTCGACCAGGATGCCCGCACCTTTACCGAACTGACCGGCTTCATGCATCAGACGGCCGCGAGCACGCAACAGTCCACCAGCCAGGCCGCGGACACGAGTAACCGCGCCTCAGACTCAGTCTCGGACGTGGCCGAAGCCACCACCCGTCTCGCCGCGACGGTCGAGGAAATGACCGCGTCGGTCCAGAGCGCTTCGGACGTGATCCAGCGGGCCAATGCCGAAGGCCAGCAGGCCTCGTCCAAGGTGTCTCAGCTCGTCGTCGCCGCGGAAAAGATCGATGATGTGGTACGCCTGATCCAGAGCATCGCCAGCCAGACCAACCTTCTGGCGCTCAATGCCACCATCGAGGCCGCCCGCGCCGGAGACGCCGGAAAGGGCTTTGCCGTCGTCGCCACCGAAGTGAAGTCGCTGGCCAGCCAGACGGCCCGCGCCACCGAAGACATCATCGGCCAGATCAGCGCCATCCAAGACGCCACCCGCCAAACCGTCAGCGCCATCGGCAATATCACCACGGTCCTGAACGAGGTCGAAAACCTCTCGGCGGGGATCTACGACGCGGTGCGTGAACAAAGCGCGTCAGCAAGCGCCATTTCAAGCGGCGCCGGGGCTGCGGCGCACAATGCCTCAGAAACCCGTCTGGCCGTGACCACTGCCGCCGAACAGGTGGCCCGCTCGCGCGAAGCCACCGACCGGCTCAATGCCTCGGCCACGCGCGTCACCTCGGTGTTGCAACAGCTTTCCGGTGCCGTTGAAACCTTTGCCCGCAGCCGCGCGGCCTGAGCAAGAGAGACAACCCCATGGCCCGCTCATCCCTCTCGCTCACCACCCTTCTGCCGCTGGCTTTGATGATGACCCTGCCCGGCATGGCCTTTGCGGCGACGCCCAGCCAATCCTTCGGGACCTGGAGCGCCGATGTGCGCCTGCGCTCGGAACAAGTCAGCCAGGCCGGCCTGCCCGAAGACGCATCCGCTCTGACGGTGCGGACCTATCTGGGCTGGCAATCGCCCCGCGCGGGCGGGTGGGGGCTGTTCGTACAGGGGGTGAATACAAGCGTCCTGAATGACAGCTATAACAACACACTTAACGGGAAAACCCGTTACCCGACTGTGGTGGATCCCGATACCACCGACCTGCACCAGCTGCATGTGAGCTACGCCGGAGCGGCCCACAGCCTCCAGATTGGTCGGGCGCGCAAGGTCTATGACAATGCCCGCTTTTTGGGGGACAACGGGTTTCGTCAGCAATCCCAGACCTTTGACGGCCTCTGGGGTCAAAGCAAGGTGGCACAGGCCGAAGTCACCTATGGCTATCTGACCGGGGTCAATCGGGTGTTCGGAAAAGACAGCCCTCAAGGCCAGTGGGACCTCGCCACGCCCTTTGTCGGGGTCAAGCTGCCGCTGACCAAGGCCCTGACGGCGCACGGCTTTATCCTGGCCTATGATAATCAGGATGTGGCTAGTCAGTCGTCACTCACTACCGCCCTTGGCCTCAGCGGACAATGGAGCGTGGACAAGGACACCAAGTTGACCGCCCGTGTCGATTGGGCGCGGCAATCCGACCATGCGGACAATCCAGCCCGATTTGATTTGGACTTTACGGCCCTTGATGTCGGCTTTCAGCATCAGCAAACCCAGATCAGCATGCTGTTGGAAAAACATGAGAGCAATGGCGTTCAGGCCTTCCAGACGCCTTTAGGAACGCGCCGGGTCACCCTGGGCTGGACCGATGCAATGCTGACCACCCCGGCACAGGGCCTGATCAATCAGAAACTCTCTGTCCGCCAAGGGCTTACGGTCAAAGGCCTACCCGGCAGCCTCAGCGCTTTTGCCGCCGTCCAGCAGTTTTCGCCTGAACGTGGCCAAGGCCGCTATGGCCGCGAAGTGGCGTTAGGCCTGACCCACAAGCTCAACGCCCACTGGAGTTGGGACGTGGCCTGGGCGGACATTGACTCGAAATCCGCAAGCCTGCCCTCGCGGGACAAACTCTGGGTTTTTGTCACCTATAGCCGCTGAGACGCTTAAAGCGTCTTCAGCGGGGACAGTCCGGTCGGGGTTGCCTGACTGACAAAGCTCTTGGTCACGGTGGCGCTATAGTCGCGGCTGGTCA
>JBKBWB010000026.1:0-13159 GCA_046289215.1 Asticcacaulis sp.
TACAGCAGTTTGACCAAGAAGATCAGTCTCGTATCCGGATCGATACTCGTGCGGCCCCATGGGCACGGGGGCTAGTCGATGGCCTATCGGTCTTGTCCCTGCATGCGTTTGAAACGGAACATGTCGCCTTGGTCCGATGGGCGCAACACACACGGTTCACCCCGCACCGCCATTGGGGTGGTGAAGAGATCTTTGTTTTGGAAGGTGTTTTTCGTGACGAACACGGGGATTATCCTGCCGGAACCTGGATCCGAAGCCCTCATCTGTCGATGCATACGCCCTGGACAGGCGCTGAAGGCGCTTTGATCTATGTCAAAACCGGGCATTTAGGGGAACAGCCACCCCGGCAAAACGACAACCCTAGTCGGTGAGCAGGTTCGTTTTGGCCTTGAGAGAGAATGGCGCACTCGAAGAGATTCGAACTCCTGACCCTCAGATTCGTAGTCTGATGCTCTATCCAGCTGAGCTACGAGTGCGCATTTCCGTCAGGGAGGCGTGCTTATCGTCAATCCGGCGCAACAATGCAAGCAAAAAATTATAACTGTCCGCGCATAGCCTTGCCTTAGCCTCTCCGCCCGATATCGCCCCTAGCCGCTGGCCAGCCGGATGCCTATGGTAAGAGACGGAAACGACTTGAGTGACGTTCCATCTGACTGTTACAATTGCGGGAAACCTGATGACCCACCGGTTTGCAATGTCAATGACCCCGAACCGTCGTCAGCTTTTGATGCGGTTGGGCCTAGCCTGTCTGACGGTGTCAATTCTGAGCCTGAGCTGCCCAGCCCCGGCTAAACCTGTCGATACCAAACCCGGTCCCGCGCAACGAACGATGACCAGCGCCCCCCACAAAGGGCCGATGGTCAGTGCCGCCAATCCGCTGGCCGCTCGCGCCGGCCTTCAGGTGCTTCAGGCCGGGGGCAGTGCGGTCGATGCCGCTGTGGCCATTCAGGCCGTTCTCAGCCTCGTGGAGCCCCAGAGCTCTGGCATCGGGGGCGGCGCCTTTATGATGGTCTATGAGGCGCGGACCGGAAAGGTCACCGCCTATAATGGTCGCGAAACCGCCCCCAAGGCGGCGACATCCGCCTTGTTCCTGGGCGAAGATGGCAAGCCGATGCGCTTTGCCGAGGCTGTCATATCGGGCCGGGCAACCGGCGTCCCTGGCGTGATGGCCATGCTGGATATGGCCCACAAGCGTCACGGCCAGCGCCCTTGGAACACCCTGTTCACTCCAGCGATTGAGTTGGGCCAAAATGGCTTTGTGGTCAGCCCACGCCTTGCCGACTATTTGGCTGCTGGAAATTTCCCGCAATCAAAACAGCCCGATGTCGTGCGTTATTTCACCCGTCCGGATGGCCAATCCTATCAGGCCGGGGACACCCTGAAAAACCCCGCCTATGCCGCCAGCCTGCGGGTCATTGCCGCCGACGGCGCGCGCGCGCTTTATAAGGGCATTCTCGCCGAGGCAATTGTCCGCCGGGTCAATGATGGCCCCCTCGGCGGCGCAATGACCCTTGAAGACCTTAATGACTACAAGGCCAAAACCGAAGCCCCGGTTTGCGCGCCCTACCGGACCTATAAGGTCTGCGTCCCTGCTCCGCCTTCAAGCGGTGTATCCCTGCTGCAAGCCCTGAAAATTCTGGAACAGACGGACATTGCCCAAACAGGCCCGCGCGACCCGCGCGGCTGGCTCCTTCTCGCTGAAGCCCAACGCCTGATGTATGCGGACCGGGACTATTATGTCGGCGATCCGGACTTTGTCTCTGTTCCGGTGCGCGGCCTGCTGGATCCGGCCTATGTCCGAAGCCGGGCGTCTCTGATCGGAACGATATCAGGCCCCGTTCCCGCTGCGGGCAAACCGCCTCTTGGGCCACAAGACAAGCCCGTTCGTAACGGCGCGGATGCCACGATGGAGCCGGCCGGAACCTCGCACTTTGTCGTTGTGGACTCCCATGGCAATGCAGTGAGCATGACCACGACCGTCGAAAGCCTGTTCGGAAGCGGCCGAATGGTCGGTGGCTTTTTCCTCAATAACCAGCTGACCGATTTTTCGTTCAGTCCCACTCAGGAAGACGGCACACCCGCCGCCAATGCCGTCGCCGGAGGCAAGCGCCCGCGCTCCTCCATGAGCCCGGTGGTGGTGCTGGACCGGAATGACCGCCTGGTGGCTGTGCTTGGCTCGCCCGGCGGCTCTGCGATCCTCGCCTATAATCTGAAGAGCTTGGTGGGGATCATCGATTGGAAGCTGTCGGTTCAGGACGCGATCAACCTGCCGAATCTGGTCGCACGAGGACAATCGTTCGGCGGCGAAACCGCCCGGTTTGATCCCAATATTGTAAAAGCTTTGGAGCCAATGGGCATTCGCCTGACCCCGGGACGGGGCGAAAACTCAGGTTTGCATGGCATCCGGATCCTACCCGATGGCTCGCTGCAAGGCGGTGCGGATCCACGACGCGAAGGCGTTGTGCTCACCGGACAACGTCAGTCCGGTCTTGGCGGCCGGAAATCTAATGCCAGGCGTCACAGAGAATGATGATCCGAATGCGGAAAGCTTATGGCCTATTCAGCCATTTGCCGAGCTTACTCAATCTCAGCCACAAAAACACAGAGCCTTTAATGTAAACGGGGGGCACAAGGCCCCCCAAAGTCCCAAACTAATCTTGCTCGGAACGACTGCGAACAGCGCGCCCCCCAAAACCCCTTAAATATATATTCTAATTAGCATGGCCTTTTCGGACTGCAAATACAGTCATAAAAAATTCAAATGTAAAAATTGCTATGATCTGACCAGTAGTCATTATGTTATCAACATAAACATAGATAATTGGCCTTAAAGCTACTGGTTAATAACCGCAAAATTTGATTCAATAATCACAACCCACAATAGAGAGCATATCCCAAATCCGCTATTTTCCGTTTGAAATTGCCCGCCTTCCGACAGCAGTCCAGCGCGCAAACCCGTGATCACGCCAAGGTACCAAGCTCCACAAATGACCATAGGTCATTATAAGTGGCCAGAAAATTTTTTAATCCGCAGCAGGAAGATCCAGAGCAAAAACAGCCCCTTGGTCAGAACTGCTTTCCATGATCAATTCCCCCCCTTGTCCCCGAGCCAACTCACGGGCAATTGCCAGCCCCAGTCCAGAGCCTCCGGGCGACATAGAGCCCGAAAACGGCTGGAATAAACGGTCCTGAATTTTCATGGGCACACCCGGGCCATTATCGGCGACGCGGATCCGTACCTTTCCGCTGTCGATCTGTGCACTTAGCCGCAAAATGCCCGTGCCCGGGCGGGTTTCACGCAACACCTGAACAGCGTTCCGGATCAGATTGACCAAAATCCGATGCAGATGTTCCGGATCCGCCGGTAAGGTCAGGGCCTCGGCCACCTCCATGTGGATCGCCAGCCCGACCGGTCGCGACTCGGGGTCCAAACCACAATCCTCAAGCACCGCCAGCACCAGAGGCCGCAAGTGCACGCTCTGGATTTGGGGGGCGGGCTCTTCGGAGCGGCTATAATTGAGAACGTTTTCCGCCAGCTGAAGGGCGCGATCCAAGGCCCGCTCCAAGCGAGGCAAGGCCTGGGCCACGCGCGGGTCCCCCGAGGTCGCGAGTCGATCTGAGGCCATCTGGGCCGCGGTCAGCATGTTTCGCAAATCGTGATTGATCTTGGCGACCGCCTGTCCCAAGGCCGCCAAACGTGTCTGAGCCTTGAGCGCCTGGCGGACTTCGTCCTGCATTTGCGCCAGCTCTTGCTCAATATGGCCGATTTCATCGACCCGGCCTGAAAGCCCGGGCATGGCGGCTTCATCGGTCGGGTTGGCGCGGAATTTTTCGATCGACTGCGTGAGCTTCTGAACAGGCCGAACAATAAAAAAGGCCAAGGCCGCATATACCAGTCCCCCGGCGGCGACGGAGATCAGCAGCGTCAGCCCAAGGATGCTGACAAGATACCGGGTCAGTTCCGCTTTCAGGGGCCGGGCCGGGACCACGATTTCAATGAATTCTCCGGGCCGGACCCGGGGCTTGGCCATAACCCGGATCAGTCGGGCATCGCCTCCCGCAAAAGTCTGCCAGGGCGCTACCAGACGCCCCAAGGTGTCCTGCTGCCGAAGATCAATAAAGTCGGGTGTCGTGGTGATCCGGCGCGGCGCCTGCATCAGACGGCGGGCCCCATCGACCTGAAACGCCACCGCCTCGACCCCTGCCCCGCGCAAAAGCTGGCGGGCCAGAGATTCCGTCACGCGGTTATCCGGAGCGGCATCCAGTGCGAGAGAGGCAATCTCGGCCTGTCTCAACCGGTCTGTCAGCCAGCCTTCCTGAAAGGCAGCCAGCGACGGAATAAGGATAAAGATTTCGACCGCAAGGACAAAGACAACGGTCAGGCCAAACAACTGAGCGGACAGTCCCTTGTGCCACGCCACACCATCAGGACGATGGCTTGCAAAGGATAATAAACGATGGCACAGCGCCATCAGTGTAAGACGCAGCTTACCGATCAGGTCCGTCTGGCCCCCTTGAATCGGTAAATCCGGCATCATGCCGAGCCTCTCATGACGCGTCTCCTGGTCGCATGGACCCAGCGCCTGACCCGGCAGACACTCTCTTGTCACTCAGACCGCTTACGGACTACTTTATACATCTGGACCGGGCAAGTCCCGTCTGTAATGCAAAGGGTTTTGGTTTTTTTCGGGGCCGGTCAAGAACCAAGACTCTGATCCGACTCTGGTTTTCAGGGCATCATGGGCTGTTTTTCAAAAAAAGAATCTGCGGCGATCTGGCCCTTCGACCCCGCCGGGCGTTGACAAGGGGCCGGGCATGGCTTATCCACCCGCCTCTTTTCGACGACTGCCCCAACCCGGAGCAGCCACTTTTGACACGGAGCGACCAGCGTGAAGCGGACTTATCAACCGAGCCGTCTCGTGCGCAAGCGCCGTCACGGTTTCCGCGCACGGATGGCCACCAAGAATGGCCAGAAGATCGTCGCGCGTCGCCGTGCCAAGGGCCGCAAGCGCCTGACGGCCTAGCACTTGTTATGACCGGCGATACAGACCCTGTGTCGCCGGTTGTTTCACAACCGATGAAAACCCTCACCCGACGGGCAGAGTTTTTGGCCGCTTCCAAGGCTGAAAGCCAAGCGCGTGGGGCTGTTGTCGTTCAGGCACGTGCTCGCCTGGATGACAGCGCCCATATTGGTATCGGTTATACGGCCACCCGCAAGATCGGCGGTGCGGTCATCCGGAACCGGGCCAAACGCCGTCTACGTGAGGCCGCGCGCAGCCTACTGCCTCATTACGGCATACCCGGGCATGACTATGTGTTCATTGCGCGGGCGGGAACCCCGGACCGGGATTGGCCGCGTTTGCTTGACGATGTGAAAAGTGCCCTGATAAGGCTCGGTCAGACAAAACCGGGACGGACCCAGGACAAAAAACCCTCCCAATCCGAATGACCTGACGGCGTGCAAGCCTGCGCCCCACCCCTGAGCAAAGACGTTTTTCGATGCAGAGTGAAAACACCCGCAACACGGTTATTTTCATCATCCTGTCGATGGTGATCCTGATCGGCTACCAGATCTTTGTGCTGGGCCCGCAAGCGGAAAAAGCCAAAGCCGCCCGGGCCAAGGACGCCGCAGCCGCCGCCCAGATGCAAGGCGCGGTTCCTGGTGCCGCCCAGGTGCCGGGCCTGATCGTGCCAGGCAAGCCCGTCAGCCGGGATGTGGCCGCAGGCCTTAATCCGCGCGTACCGGTCGAAACGCCGTCGTTCAAGGGGTCTGTCTCGCTGACGGGCGCGCGTATTGATGACCTTTACCTCAACAATTACCGGGAAAGCCTGAAAAAGGACGCCCCGGCAGTCGAGCTGTTCCGCCCGGAAGGCGCTGAGCATGCCTATTTCGCGCAGCTGGGCTGGGTGGGCCAGAATGTGCCGGACCTGCCCGGGGCCAATACCCGCTGGCTGCGGGCCTCGGGGGATATCCTCAAGCCGGGCGCCCCGCTGGTGCTGACCTATGACAACGGCAAGGGCCTGAGCTTTACCCGTGAAATCTCGGTGGACGACAAGTACCTGTTCACCATCAAGGATACCGTCACCAACCGCAGCGCGGGTGCCATAACCCTCGCCCCCTATGGGTCGGTCCAGCGTCAGGGCGTGCCCAAGGATCTGGGCAAGAACATGATCCTGCATGAAGGTGCGATCGGCGTGTTCGACGGCAAGCTGGAAATGGCCAAGTACGATGACTGGAAAAAGAAGCGCCTGATCGAGCAGACGTCGACCGGCGGCTGGATGGGCATTACCGACAAGTACTGGCTGGCGGCCCTGATCCCCAATCAGAATGCCAAGCTGACCGGAACTTTCCGTGTGACGGATGCGGCGAACCTCAGCGTCAACGAAGCCGGGTTTATCGGGGCCGCGCGGACAATTGCGCCGGGCATGAGCCACAGCGAGACCACCCACCTGTTTGCCGGAGCCAAGCGCGCCGAGGTACTGGAAGCCTATGGTAAGCAACTGAACACCCCGCGCCTCGACTCGGCGATCGATTGGGGGAACTTCTGGTTCTTCACCCGTCCGCTGTTCTGGCTGCTGGAGCAGTTCTTCAAGTTCACCGGCAACTTTGGCGTAGCCATCATTCTGCTGACCGTTGTGACCAAGCTGGTGTTCTTCCCGCTGGCCAACAAGTCCTACGAGTCGATGTCCAAGATCAAGAAACTGCAGCCGCAGGTGGACGCGCTCAAGGCCCGGTTCAAAGATGATGTGGCCAAGCAACAGCAGGAAATGATGGCGCTTTATCAGCGGGAAAAGGTCAGCCCCTTGTCGGGTTGCTTGCCCATGCTGGTCCAGATCCCGGTGTTTTATGCTCTCTACAAGGTGCTGTTTGTAACCATAGAACTGCGTCATGCGCCGTTCTTTGGCTGGATCAGGGATCTGGCGGATCGTGACCCGACGTCGTTTATCAACCTGTTCGGCCTGATCCCGTGGGATCCGGCGACCACGCCGATGATCGGCGCCTTCCTCAATGGCCCGCTGCATATTGGTATCTTGCCGCTGGTCTATGGCCTGTCGATGTGGCTGCAAACGGCGATGAACCCGCCGGCCCAGGACCCGGTTCAACGCCAGATCTTTGGCCTGATGCCGATCCTGTTCACCTTCATCATGGCCCCATTTGCGTCCGGTCTGCTGATCTACTGGATCTGGAACAACATCCTGACCATTGCCCAGCAATATGTCATCATGCGCCGCCTGCAGGTGGAGAACCCGATTGATGAGCTTATTGCCAAGATCAAAGACATGACGGCAAAGGGGACGGTGTGACGGAAGATCACGCACCGGAGCTGAACCTGACGGTTGAGGCCGATTCGCCTTACAGCGCGGCTTGTCTCGAAGCGGCGCGGGTGATGTTTGCCCGCCCCGCCGTGTTCATCATGGGCTGTGCCAAGATTGACCAGCTTCCGGCAGCGATCTTGCCGGAAGTAACCTTTGCCGGACGCTCCAACGTCGGCAAGTCGAGCCTGATCAACGCGCTGGTGGGGCAAAAAGATCTGGCCCGGGCCTCAAACTCCCCAGGCCGGACGCGTGAAGTCAATTTCTTCATGGTGGACGAGCATCTGCGTCTGGTCGATTTGCCGGGCTATGGCTTTGCCCGCGCGTCCAAGGTCGATACCAAGAAGTTCCAGAACCTTGGGCGTGATTATCTGCGGGGCCGGGCCAGTTTGCAGCGGGCCTATCTGCTGATTGACGCTCGTCATGGGCTGAAGTCGGTGGACAAGGAGCCGATGGATGCCCTCGACAAGGCTGCTGTCAGCTATCAGATCGTTCTGACCAAGGCGGACAAGATCAAGCCGGCTGAACTGGCCGCCGTTAAGGCCGCCACGGAAAAAGCGATTGCCCGGCGCCCGGCCGCGCACCCGGTGGTGCTGGTCACGTCCTCAGAAAAAGGCCTGGGTATCCCCGAGCTTCGGGCGGAAATCGGCCTAGTTTGTGGTGTGATCAATCAGGACGGCCTGATCGATCAGGGCCAGCCCTGAACAAGGCGGGCGGCTACCCAAACGCTAAAGCCGCCCAGAGCCAAGAACGGCCCAAACGGTAGACGATCCTTGAGATCCAGCCGGGTCCTTTGGATCAGACTTTGGGTGCCAGCAAAAAATAGCGCTGACACCGCCGCGATGAGCAGTGCATAGGCGAGCCCGCGCCAACCGATCCAGACACCCAGGGCCGCCAGTAACCGGGCATCCCCGCCCCCCAAACCGGCATAGCCGCGCACGCGCTGAAACAGGGCGGCAATCCCGGCCAGAACGGCAAAACCGACCACCGCGCCAATCATCTGGTCCATCAAGGGGATTGCCCCGGTCAGGGTTCCCCAGACGAGACCCAAGCACCCCAAGGGGAGCGTCAGGGCGTCCGGCAACCAGTATCGGGCCATATCTACACGGCTTATCAGAACCAACCCGACCAGAAGGCTGGTGCCCGCCAAAGCCTGAACTGGCGGTAGCCCAAGCCACAGCCCGGACAGGCCGCCCCATAGCAGAGCCGTCATCAAGACCAGCTCGAAATCCGGAAACAACAGACGGTTTTGCGGACGCAACCTGCGCCCCGGCTCTGGCGGCGACAAGAGCGCCTCAATGCCGCCGATGCTAATCAGCCTGGCCATACGCCGGAGCCCCACCGCCAGGCCGAACGCAACAGGGGCGCAAACGAAGGAGATCAGAAGCGCATCCGCAGGGGTCATCCAGAGCCTATTCCGGGACAGATTCCGCCCAAGGGAGGGCTTGCGCTCACCCTAGGGAGGGGGACCGCACACAGCAAGCCCGCGCCTCAAGGCCTAAGCCTGGCCGAATTCCTTGATCAGGCCATCCAGACCGTTTTCACGGACCTTGCGATAAAGGGTCGAACGGCCAATTCCCAAACGTCGGGCGACTTCGGACATATGTCCGGCATAGACCTCAATGGCATGCTGGATCAGGTCGCGCTCAATCTCTTCGAGTTTGCGCAGGTGTCCGGCGGAGTCCAGAATCCGCACCGGACCGACTGCGGGTTCACCACTGGCCGCCTCAGCGTTTTGGGCTAGCGCCTGAAGACGGGCCGCATCGCTCAACACCGTGCTGACGTCCGCACCTTGGGTCACGGCACTATCTGCAACAGACAGAGCCGCGTGTGCCACGGCGGGCGGCGGCGTACTGACCCCGGAAATCGCCGGGAAGTCATGGGCCTGAAGATACGGCGCGTCCGCCAGGACAATGGCGCGATAAACGGTGTTTTCGAGCTGGCGCACATTGCCCGGCCAGTCGAAAGCGCAGAGCATGTCCTGCACATCCGGGCTGACGCCGACAACCCGCTTGCCCTCTTCAATGTTAAAGCGTCGAATAAAGTGATCGATCAGGGCCGGAATATCCTCACGCCGCTCGCGCAAGGACGGGGCATCAATCGGGAATACGTTTAGACGGTAATAGAGATCTTCCCGGAACCGGCCCTCGCGCACCTGATTGGCCAGATCGCGGTTGGTCGCCGAAATGATTCGGACATCCACCTTGACCGGGCGTTTCGAGCCGATCGGATCGATTTCGCCTTCCTGAAGGGCACGCAGCAGCTTGACCTGCATGTCCAGAGGCAACTCACCGATTTCGTCGAGGAACAATGTGCCGCCGTTTGCTTCCTGGAACTTGCCCAGATGCTTATCGCTGGCCCCGGTAAAGCTGCCTTTTTCGTGGCCGAACAGGATCGATTCAACAAGGTTTTCGGGTAGAGCTCCACAGTTGACGGCGACAAAGGGTTTCCCCGCGCGGTCAGACGAGCCTTGGATCGCGCGAGCAATCAGTTCCTTGCCGACGCCGCTTTCCCCGAGGATCAGCACCGGAATGCCCGAACTGGCGGCGCGCTCGCCCAATCGACGCACACCGCGCATGGCCGCCGAGGTGCCAACCAGATCGTCAAACGAGGTCCGGTTGGACGAGCGCTTTTTCAGTCGATCCACCTCGGCCGACAGATCGCCCATCTGCAAGGCATTGCGGACCGAGACGAGGATCCGTTCCGGACTAGCTGGCTTGACGAAAAAGTCCTGAGCTCCGGCTTGCATGGCTCGCACAACCGTGTCGATGCCGCCGGATGCGGTCAACACCACGACCGGGGTTCGAATCCCCTGGCTGCGCAATTCCTGTAGGGTTTCAAAGCCTGAACGGCCCGGCATGACCAAATCCAGGATGATCACATCCGCCCCGCCGCCCTGGCTCATGCGCGTAATCGCCTGATCCCCAGTTTCGGCCTGAACTACGACAAAACTCTCGCGCTCAAGAACACCCTGAATCAGACGGCGTTGTGTCGGATCATCATCGACCACCAGAACGGTTTTGGTCATAAAGAACACCCATCATCCTTTACCCGCCCTGTTTGGGTTCGGGCTCATTTTGAAACAGATTTAGCCCTGGACGGGTGAAGATCCGGTTTAAACGGAAGAAAATCCCGCAAATTGCTATCCTGGAACCGGCCTTTGGCGCCAGAATGGCTTGAGCCTGCCACTTTCCCCGCTATAGTCGCGTCAACGCGTTTCTATCTGGAGGCTTTGCCATGGCTGGTCACTCTGACGACTACAAGCACGGCGAAATGGACATTCACCAGAATGTCTCGACCTACAATCTGTTCATGGCCCTGACCAAGTGGGGCTCCCTTTATACGGCGGCCTTCATCCTGTTCATTACGGTAGCCTTCGCTGTGAAAGGTGCAGGCTTGCTCCCGGCCATTATCGCTACAGCAGTGATGCTGGTGCTTGGTTTTTTCCTGCTCAAGAGCCCGGCCAAGTCGGACACTTCACACTAAAACCACAGGCACTCATGGATAGAATTGGCCATATAAGCCACTTTTATCTTTGCGTAAGTCGAGGGGGTTTGAAGTCGTCGGGTGCTGTTTATCCTGCGCATCGTGACCTGAGGGGGTCTTATGTCTGCCACACTAGCCATTGTTTGCGAACGCCTTACTGGCGAAGCCCGCGTTGCGGCTACGCCGGAAACTGTCCGCAAGTGGGTCGGACAAGGTCTGAAGGTCCGGATCGAGACCGGGGCTGGTATCCGCGCTGCGTTTACCGATAGCGCCTATGCCGAAGCGGGGGCCACGGTTTGTGATACAATGGCCGATACACTTTCAGCGGCCGACCTGATCCTGAAAGTTCGAGCGCCTGAGGCCGCTGAAATCGCCGCCCTGCCGACCGGATCACGGCTCGCGGCCATGCTGGATCCCCATCGCAATAAAGTCGCGCTGAGTGCCCTCGCCGAACGCGGCATCGAAGCCTATGCCCTTGAGTTTGTGCCCCGGATTACCCGTGCCCAGGTGATGGACGTATTGTCCTCCCAGGCCAACCTTGCGGGCTATCGGGCCGTGATCGAAGCGGCCCATGGCTTTGGCCGGGCTTTCCCGATGATGATGACCGCAGCAGGCACCGTCGCAGCGGCGCGAGTGTTTGTCATGGGCGCTGGCGTTGCCGGACTTCAGGCCGTTGCCACCGCGCGGCGCCTGGGGGCGGTTGTCACGGCCACCGATGTGCGGCCCGCGACCAAGGAACAGGTCGAAAGCCTCGGGGCCAAGTTTGTCGCTGTCGAAGACGACGAATTCCGCAATGCCGAGACCGCTGGCGGCTATGCCAAGGAAATGTCGGCAGAATACAAGGCCAAGCAAGCCGCACTGATCTCTGCGCACATCGCCAAACAGGATGTGGTTATTACGACCGCCCTGATCCCGGGACGCGCGGCCCCTGTCTTGGTGACCGAAGCCCAGGTGCGCAGCATGAAGCCCGGCTCTGTTCTGATCGACCTTGCCGTCGAACAAGGCGGCAACGTCGAAGGCGCCCGGGTCGATGAAGTCGTCGAGATAGACGGTGTGAAAATTGTCGGAATTGGCAATCTGCTCAGCCGGATCGCCGCCGACGCGTCGTCGCTCTATGCCAAGAACCTATTTGCCTTCAGTGGACTTCTTCTCAAGGACGGGGTCATCGCTCCTGACCTTGAGGACGAAATCCTCAAGGCCGCGCGTGTGACCGGCGATGGCCGGATCGTTCATCCGGCACTGGCCGGATAACCCCTTCCCTGCCCCCGGACCGGAGAGGCCCCATGGAACATCTGATCGACCCCGTCATCTACCGCCTGGCCATTTTCGTGCTGGCGATCTTTGTCGGATATTATGTGGTGTGGAGCGTCACGCCCGCCTTGCACACGCCGCTGATGGCCGTGACCAATGCGATTTCGAGCGTCATCATCGTCGGGGCCCTGTTGGCTGCCGCTGCTGCCAGTGCCGGGTTCAACGGCTGGATTTCCAAAGGCTCCGGTACGCTGGCCACGGTCCTGGCCGCGGTGAACATCTTTGGGGGCTTTATGGTCACCCGTCGCATGCTCGCCATGTACAAGAAAAAAGACCACAAACCGAAGTAAGCGTCCTTCTTTTTATTGTCTGACTTTTGCCATAGCCGTGGCCCCTTGCCCCGCCGATCTGGAGCTAATCCATGAACGCTGATCTTGCTGCTCTTGCCTATCTCGTGTCCGGGGTGTTGTTCATCATGGCGTTGCGGGGATTATCATCGCCAGAAACCAGCCGTCAGGGCAACCTCTACGGCATGATTGGCATGGCCTTGGCCATTGTGGTGACTCTGCTCAGCCTGACGGGTCAGGCCTTGCTTGATCCGGTCACAATCGGACTGATCCTTGCGGGTGTAGTTGTCGGGGGGGGCTTTGGCGTCGTGGTTGCGCAAAGGGTCTCGATGACAGCCATGCCGCAACTCGTTGCGGCCTTCCACAGCCTGGTCGGTATGGCCGCTTGTCTGGTCGCAGTTGGTGCGTTTTACAGCCCCCAAGCGTTTGGCATTGTTGATCTTAATGGTGGGATCAAGACCCTTTCTCTTGTCGAGCTATCCCTTGGCATAGCTATCGGCGCCATAACCTTTACTGGCTCTGTGATCGCTTTTGCCAAGCTGAACGGCAACATGTCAGGTGCGCCGATATTGCTGCCAGCGCGTCATCTGCTCAATATCGTGCTAGGACTGGCAATTTTTGCGATGCTTGGCGTGCTGGTCAGCACGCATGGCGAGGCCCAATGGGCGTTTTGGGGCGTTTTTGCCCTCTCTCTCATTCTCGGTGTGACCCTGATCATCCCGATCGGCGGGGCCGACATGCCGGTGGTGGTGTCCATGCTG
>JBKBWB010000384.1:0-1813 GCA_046289215.1 Asticcacaulis sp.
GACCCAGAACCCAGCCGTGGCCTTTGGCGGCTTCTCGCTCAAACATGCCCCGACCGAACCCGTGTTTGCCGTGCACCGGGCCATGGCCCTGCGCTCCGAATGCCTGCCCTGTACAGTGCGCAACCAGCAGCCGGAAAAGTATGTCTACACCTCGAACCTGCTGGTCCGCCGCGACGCCTTTCAGGCCGAGACCTTTGACCGCGACTTTACCGGCTGGGGCTGGGAAGATGTGGAATGGGCCATGCGCATCGCCCGCCGGTTTGATGTGATCCACGTCGATAACCCGGCCACCCACATGGGGCTGGACCGGACCGAAGATCTGATCCGCAAGTACGAGCAATCGGTCGACAATTTTGCCCGCGTCGTCGCTCGCCATCCTCAAATCGTCAGCACCTATCCGAGCTACAAAGTGGCCAAACTGTTGCGCAGCCTGCCCGGGCGCAAGGCCTGGACCCCAGCGATAAAGTCTGCAGCGCTCAATCCCGCCTTGCCTGTGGCGGCCCGTGCCTTTGCTCTGCGGCTCTACCGGGCGGCGCTCTATTCTGAGGTGGTCGCATGACAAAAGTGCAGAGCCAGAACGACAATCCCGTCTACAGCGCCGATCGCTCGCTCTATGGCAAGCTGCGCCGCCGCGTGGCCCGGCTGATGTATCGCCGCCCGGTGACGGGTTGGACGCTCGATGCGCCGATGCTCAGCTTTGCCTTTGACGACGCCCCGCGCTCAGCGGCCCTTACGGGCGCACAATTACTCGAAGATGCCGGGGCGCGCGGCACCTATTATATCAATGCTGGACTGTTCGGCCAAGACGGCCCGATGGGGCCCTATACCTTGGCCGAAGACGTTCAAAAGCTGGCCGAAGCCGGACACGAGATCGGCTGTCATACGTTTAGCCACCTCGACTGCGGCAAGGCCCCGGGCCAGGCGATCCGAGCGGATATCGAGGCCAATGCGTCCGCCCTTTCGGCCCTTGGCGTGCCCCCCATGTCCACCTTTGCCTATCCCTACGGCGATGTCTCCCCTCAGGCCAAACAGGCGCTCGATGGCCGCTTTGCCTTGCTGCGCGGTTTGCATCACGGAGTCATCCAAACAGGTTCAGACCTCAATCAGGCACCGGCGGTTGGCATCGAAGGCCACAAGGGCGAAGAGATCGCTCGCTTCTATCTGGAGCGGGTCAAGACAGAAGGCGGCTGGCTTATTCTCTACAGCCATGATGTTCAGGACGAGCCGACCGAGTGGGGCTGTACGCCCGAGGCACTGCGCCGATTGATCGATGAGGCCGGTCCGTGCCGGATCGTTACGGTTGCCGAGGGGGCCAAACGTCTGGCCGGAAGCCGCGTCTGACAGGTGGATCAAAAGGCCCAGTCTGTGTGGGGCGCGCATAGGGATCCGGCCTCGGCTCAGGCAGGCTGAGGCGGACCAACAAAGTACAGAACAGCACCCACCGGATATCATTGTAGGACAAAGTCACGCTCTCGGTCAGGGTCATCAAGCCGTAGACGATGAATACCGGCAAAGCGAGGTAGGCGCCAGGGTTGCGAAAGGCGCTCACCAAAGCGCGCAGCACGGCCTCGCCATAGGTCAAACTCCAGACGATCAGACCGATAATCCCCATTTCCAGCCAAACTTCATACCATCCAGAATGGGCATGATACGCCCGAAACCCTGCCACCTTCGTGATCTTGGCCAGCGGTGCAAACGGACTTTCATCTTCCCAGACCACCCCATATCCGTACCCCGTCAAAGGCCGCTCCGCGACAACCCGGCTGATCCCATCCCAAATCTCTGTCCGTCCCGTAAGGGTCGCATCCTTGCC
>JBKBWB010000027.1:0-13047 GCA_046289215.1 Asticcacaulis sp.
GCATTATCCAGGTCACGATCGAGCGTGAAGGTGATGGTGATATTGGATCGCCCATCACGGCTGGATGACGTGATCTGATCGATGCCCTGGATCCCGGCCACCTGACGTTCGATGACCTCGGTAATGCGGGTTTCGACGACTTCAGCCGAGGCGCCGCGATAGTTGGTCGTAATCGACACCACGGGCGGGTCGATGTTCGGCAGTTCTCTCAGGGGCAAATTGAAGAACGACGCCACGCCGATCACGACCAGCAGAATGGCCACCACGGCCGCAAAGACCGGGCGGCGGACAGACAGATCCGACAGGGTCATGCGCCAGCTCCGGCCTTGGCACTATTTGAGCCGACAGCTTTGCTGGCGCCCTCCTTGTCCGGCCCAGCGAGCTTAACCGTCTCACCCGGGCGCAAACGGTTGGTCCCGGCGGCCACGATCTTGTCCGTCGCACTTAGACCAGAAACCACTTCCACGAGGCCCTTCTGACGCAAGCCGGTCACGATGGGGACCTTTTTAACGGCCTGCCCCTTGTCTGAGGCCTCGATGCGATAAACACTGGCCAGATCCCCTTCGAAAAGGATCGCGGCTTCCGGAACCGCCATAACAGACCGCTCGGCCTGGACTAGAAGGACGCGTACCGTCATGCCCGGGCGAACAGTGCCGCCTGGGTTTGCAAACTCAGCGCGTGCCTTAAGGGCTCGGGTTGCCGGATCAAGGCGACTGTCAAGAACCGCAACCTTACCCTGAACTGCGCCGCTTTCGGCGGCAGCGATCTGGGCCACCACCGGGGTTCCCACCTTGACCAGCCCGACATAACGTTCGGGGACATCAAAATCGACGCGGATGACACTGAGATCATCGAGAGAGACAATCGGCGTGCCCGGCGCAATCAACTGACCTGGCGCCGCGTCACTCAATCCCACAATACCGCTGAATGGCGCACGAATGACCCGGTCCAGTTTGCGGGCACGGCTCGCCGCCAGAACGGCATCGGCGCGATCGGCGCTGGCCTTGAATTGCTCGGCCGTCGCACGCGGGGCAATGCCTTTATCCGCGAGAGCATGCCAGCGTTGGGCTTCACGCGTGGCCTGCTCGGCTGCGGCCTGGGCCTGAAGGATATCAGCGTCCTGCTCGCGCGCATCCAGTTCCACCAGCACCTGGCCTTCGCGGACCGGCTGACCACTGCGGAACAGCACCCGGGTGATCAATTCCGCATTGCTCGACGTGACCGTAATGGATTGGCGGGCCTTGGTCTGACCGAGAACCGTGACCCCATCCTGAAACAATACTGTTTCAGGGCTAACAGCCTCAACCACTGTCCCCTTTTTGCCGCCCCCACCCGAGCCACCTCCCGGAGCCGGACCGCCTTTTTCCTCACCCGTCAGGCTCAGAATTTTCTGAGCCCCCAGAGTCGCCATGACCAGAAATGCTCCAGCCGCAATAAGGATGAAAAAATGGCGATTAAACAAGGGGTAGATCTCCGGCGTCGAAAACAAGACCAAAACAGTTAGTGATATTCAGACATATACGCAGTTTGTAACCGCTTCCGACGAACTTACAAAAATGTAATCTTAGAAGCGCGCCCAAATCCCCACGAGCACGGCATCCCCCTTGGGTGTATTGCGACCACTGAGGGTCTTTCGGACCCCGATTTGGCACCGCCAGCGGCCACAGGCCTGTAAGTAACTCACCTCTTGCGTAAGCCATTGCGCCCGGCCAGTCGGTTCTTGTCGAGCCCCCTTGTAGAGTTGCGAGACAAACTGGTGTCTGCTGTTATGGCTAAGGATCAGAGTCAGATCTTGCCGATGCTCTCGTATCCCCTTGTCGCTCCAACGCTCAGCCACTTGAATTTCTGCGGTAAGGTTCTGTTTTTTTAATTTTTTCGATGCACCGACAAGAAACCGCATCTCGGTGACGGCTTCACGGGCTTTAATACCAAGTGTCTCGGAGACACCCAATTTACCCGGCCATTCTCGGTAAAGGCCCATGGCCAGTTTGATAGTTCGATTGGGCGGCAATAGCGATGCCCGCAAGCCGATACGCACCGTATCGATACCCTGTACGGACTCAGGGCCTATCTGTCCTTGACTAAGACGGCCCTGAAACTCTGTTGTTATCTGCGAGGTCAGTCCGTACTCCCCCCATAGATCCAACGTCTTAAGTTGAATTGGATCGATCAGGGGCTCTGCATTTCCCTCAGCATTAAGCGCGACATCCGCCCGATAACTGTCAGCCTTAAGGATGATCTGCCCCTCGCCCTTTTGAGCGGGCCATGCCCCCGCAACTGCATGCCCCGCAAGTGCCCAGAACAAAAAAACGCTTAACCCGCATAACCCGGCAAGGTTCGATCGAGCCGACGCAAACAAGCAGGCCACAAAAGACCCGCGACAAAGCCCAAGCCGGAAGATTGCTGTCTTACTTCCGCCTGAGCGGCCTCTGGTGCAATCAGAACACCATCTCGCCCGGCACTGAGCGCCATGATTTGTTGTCGGCATGCGCGCTCCAGAAAATAGATCCGGGTCCAGGCCTCCGCCGCTGAGTAGCCAATGGCGAGACCACCATGGTTATCCAGAAGCATCAGCTTTTTATCCCCAAGATCATCCACAATCCGCGCGCGTTCGTCGAGATTTAAGGCGACGCCCTCATAGCGATGGCGAGCTAGCTGTGGCAAAATCAGCAACGCTGTCTGGGTTAGAGGAAGCAACCCGTCTGTCTGAGTCGACACGGCGCACATAGCCTCGGCATGGAGATGGATGACATAATGCGCATCCGACTGGGCACTATGGACGGCCGAATGGATCGTAAATCCAGCCGGATTTATAAATCGGTCCCCGGCTTCAATCAGATTGCCATCCTTATCCACCTTGACCAAAGATGACGCCGTGATCTCTTCGAAGAAATCCCCATAGGGGTTGATAAGGAAATGCCCTTCAGGGCCCGGAACACGGGCGCTGATATGCGTGAAGATCAAGTCATCCCATTTTTCGAGCGCGACAAGTCGATACAGCGCCGCCAAATCAATCCTTACGGCCCATTCTGCGGGATCCATTCCTTCAGGACAGGAGGCCGAAGGGCCAGATTTCGTCAGCATGATATCCTCCGTTGTTATGCTTTTGCAGAAACGTTGCGCGCGCTAAGCGGGTCGTCAACTTGGAATATCAATGTTCCTTAACGTCACCTTTACCTTAATATAGGATGAATCGGACCTGACTCGCGCACCTGAGTGTCAGGTATGCATCCAAAGGAGGCAGAGGTGGCCGCACTGAGTGCCGATACGGTTCTGTCGATGGCTTTAGCCAGCCCGGCCCCTCAACGCGGGCCATTGCTCCAGGCGATGGCCAGCCTGTTTGAACACCTTGGAACGCGTCATCAGAACCCCAAGCGCGCTCAAGTCGAAGAGGTGTTTGTAACCCTTGCCCTTCAGGCTGAGGACATTGTACGCGCGGCTTTGGCTGAACGGTTGGCTGCCGCAGATTGGGCGCCCGTCGAGCTTATTCGGGCCTTCAGTCTTGATGACATCCGCATTGCGGCTCCCGTACTGGCTCAAAGCCCTTTGCTGACCGAGCCGGATTTGGTCACCGTGCTAAAGCTTGCCTCCTTGGAACATCAAATCTGCGTGGCCCAGCGGCCCAACTTGGGCACACGAGTGGTCGAAACGATTCTCGACATGGGCCGGGTCGTGGTTATGACCACCCTGACCAGTAATCCAACGGCCCGCCTGAGTAGCCTCCAACTCGAACGCCTGGTCGAAGCCTCGCGCCGCCATGTGGCCTTGAGGGCGCCATTAATCCAACATCCGCACCTGCCACCACAATTGGCTGAACGCTTGTACGGATGGGTCGGCGAAGCGTTGAAAGATCAGATTGTTTCGCGTTTCAGTCTTGATCCTGAGTCCTTGCGGAAACCCCTTCGTGAGGCCCTTGAGGCGACCTACACATCAAATGGCCCGTCACAGGAGGATATCAATCGTGAAGTCCTCGAGCAGCAATTGGTTGATAAACTCAAGCAAGGCGGCCAACTCACGCCGGGATATCTGGCTCTAGCCCTGCGTGAGCGAAAATACAGCCTGTTTACGATTGCACTCAGTCGCTTGGCGGACGTTTCGCTCGACACGGTGCGCTATGCCTGCAATGGGGAAGAGGCAGAAACGCTCGCCGTTTTGATGCATGCGGTTGGTGTTGATAAGGCTGCGTTCGCAACTCTCTTGCATAGCCTCAGGGCTTGCAACGCCGGGCGTCCGCGTGTCTACCGCGACCAAATCCAGTCCGCACTTGAGATCTTCAGAATGCCTCGGGCCACAGCGCAGCGCCGCCTGCTGCCAGCCGCAGGGGACTGAAATAGATCATGACAGCGCCCTTCCCTGTGGGTATGCCTAGGATAAGACCGGATTGGATCCGGCACCGTGAGGGACGGGGCGAATAGAATGAGTACGCTTAAACTCGCTTTTGTGGCCAGTGACCGGCCCGAAGCACAAACGGCTCTGACTCGCCTGACGGCCCTTTATGGCCAATGTCCGGAACCTGCTGCAGATGTCGTAGTGGCTCTCGGAGGTGACGGCTTCCTGCTCGAAACTTTGCACCGCCATTTATACACTCGTATTTCCGTCTTCGGGATGAACCGTGGATCCGTCGGATTTTTGCTCAATGATTATGCAGAACACGACCTAGTCCAGCGCATTGCCACCGCAGAACGCACCGTCATTCACCCCTTACAGATGACCGCCACCCAAGCCGATGGTAGCCAGTGCCAGGGGCTGGCTCTCAATGAAGTGTCTCTTCTGCGCCAAACTCGGCAGACGGCAAAACTGCGCATCCTAATTGACGGCAAGCCGCGCATGGACGAACTGTCATGTGATGGTGCGCTTTTGGCGACGCCCGCTGGCTCAACAGCCTATAATCTATCTGCTCATGGACCAATAATTCCGCTTGATGCGCGGGCTCTGGCCTTGACCCCAATCAGCGCGTTTCGCCCCCGACGCTGGCGTGGCGCGATCTTGCCGCATACTGCCCAGGTCACCTTTGAGGTGCTCGAAGCCGATAAGCGACCAGTCAGTGCCGTGGCAGACAACTTTGAAGTTCGCGATGTCCTTAGAGTCGACGTCAGCGAAGTCCGCGACATCGAAGCCACCATGCTTTTCGATGCTGGACGCGGATTCAAAGAGCGCGTTCTGGTCGAACAATTCTCAGCGTAACAGCAGTTTTTTATTGACCTTAAAAGGCGGCTTTTAGCGGTTCGTCAATCTCATTGCGTCATGGTGAACTTGAGATACAGGAGAGTTCCCTTTGAACAAGGCCAATCAGGTTCAGGTCATTCAAGTCCCCAACACCTTGCGAGCCAAGGTCGGCGGTCGTTTTGGTGGCATGGAACAGGATGCGATTGCCAAGGCAGAGGCCGCTTTAGCGGATCTGTCTAGCCAGTTTGATACGTGGCTGGCCGACGAGATCGACAAGTTGGATGTTGCCCATGCGGACATCAAAGCAAATGGCTTAGACGAGACCCGGTCAGAAGCGCTTTACTTCCGTGTTCACGACTTGAAAGGGCTCGGGACAACTTATGGCTTTCCAATCATCACGCGCATTGCGGGATCGCTCTGCAAAATGCTGGACGATGCAGATAAGCGCGAAAAAGCGCCCGCTTTTCTGATCGACGCCCATCTTGATGCGATCAAGGCTGCAGTGCGTGGCAATATCCGTGATGAAAACCACCCGGTCGGCGTGGCCCTGGCCATGGAACTGGAGTCCCGAGTGGCTGAACACCTCAAGGTTCATAACCTCTGAGCGCGTCGTAGCCCGACTTTCATCTCAGTTAAAAGTCGCCGACATTCAGCGTCAGGCGGCTTTTGCTTTTTCCAACGCAGAGCTTGGCGTTGTCCCGTTTACCTTCGGATCACGGACATTCTCCACTTCCGAATTCAGACGCCGATCCAGGCATTCCAAGAAGTAGGTCAAGTCCTCTCGCGGGGTAAACGGCTGTAAAGTCAGGAAACGCTGAATCAACAGTTGCTCGAAACGCTCCGGTTCAAGCCCCCGTCCATCCAGGATCAGGGTTCTGAAACAATCCACCCCAACGCGGAACGCGCTGTAAAGTCTTGCTGGAAGCCCGGCCCGCTCATAGATCGCGCGCAAGCCCAAAGGACCGGCATCATGGATCATCAGCCAGGTGCGTGCATGGGGCACACCCGACAATTCGGCTATGCCATGCTCGAACAACGCCATGCGGCCGCGTACCAAAGCCCGCAACAGGAAAGATGCCGTCAATCGGCCTGACTGATGCAGATGACGGGCCAATGCCGCCGGATCCGCCTCCTCCCCTTTTTGCGTTTTGATCGTCAATGTAGCGCGCTCACGCGTCGCCTCAGATACTTTTTGAGCGACATCGCGAGACAGTCCATGTCGCGTAATCAACTGTTCACGCAACGCCTCACTAACCACATGGACCAGCTTTTCGGTGATCTCGACTGGCAAATCGCTGCGTTCCACAATCGCCGCTTGAATGGTTTGCGATTGCGGAAAGCGCTCAATCACACGGCTCAGGCTCCCCGCCTGGAAGCGTGCGTTGTCATTTGCACAGGCAATCTGGACGGCCTGTTCGACGGCATGTTCTGACAAAGCCTCGGTCACGACTTCAGAAAGTGTCGCCCGTTTGGCCACTGCAATCTGACGGATCGGCTCAGACTGAGCTACCAATATAGCCAGATCCGTATCGGTAAAGACCGGCGAAAAGCTAATCACCGGCAAGGCCACGGAATGGACATCCTGCGCAAGCTTAAGCGCAACATCGCGTGGCAAGACCGGCGAAGAGCGCAAGGTTACGGCCAGTGCGCGCCGGACCAACTCCGCCGTATCTTCGGCAAGAATTCTCAAAATTTCCTGGGCTGCGACCTTGTCTGCTTCGTCCAGTTCTGAACGCCCCATGACCCGACACAGCTTGTGTGCAGCGACGGCTCGGTCATCAGCATTTTCGCTTTTTACCAGTCGCTGGATATCCGCCTGGGAGAGATTGAGTTTTCCCGCTGACATACTGCGTTTCCCTTCGCTTAGGATTCGAGATTGCCTTATTATCCCTAACGAAAGTTTACCTTTTCAGAGATGTGGCCGTGATAACCGGATCTCAAGGGCTTGTATGCCATGGTATGGCATGGCTTACGCTCCATCACCGCATCCGTTGCCCAATGAAGAAGCCCCCTTTGATGTGCTGGCTCTGGCACTGGATACCCAAGTCCGTTTCCTGCCATACGCCCTTGGTGTTTTTTTCGTTGGACTGCCTTTATTTGTATGGGCGGCTTCGTTTGGCCTCAGCCCTCTGAGTATAACATTTAGCGTTGTTTTGTTTGCGCTGAACTGGGGTGTTTTTTATGCGGCATTGAATTGGATCCGGTCCCCGGCGGCTAAAGATCTGAACAAGCGCGTTTTGGTTCATACGACCTGCGGCCTGTTATGGTCTGCAAGCTTAAGCCTTACAGCCTTACTGGCGGCTCACGCCGGAGAAGTTGCGCCGTTGCTCCTGCTGATGATCGTGGCCGCAATTGCATGCCTGATATTTTTTTCCGCACCCGTCCTGATTACCCTGCTGATCACAGGCCCCTTGGGTGCAATTGCCCCTCTTTGGTGGCTCTATCAACTTCAAAGTAGCCATGAATGGGCGCAGTTAGCCTTCAGTGGTCTGTGCCTGGTGTTCGCCTTTGCCTGGATACTCAATCGCCACCTCCATCAGCACCACAGCCTGATCTTGGCTCATGAGCGGGCTCGCCAGGATCAGAACCAGGCCTTATCAGAGGCCAGAGCCCTTGCTGAAGAGAAAGACGCCGTCCTTCGCACCTTGTCTGAAACAGTCCGGGTCAATCTCAATGGCCTTGATCGATTATTGGATGTAGCGGAGCAAAGCGCGATCCGAGCCCCCTCTGTACGCAACGCCATACGAACGGCACAGGCTCAATTGCATGTGGCACGGACAACGATAGAATCAACACTTGATCAAGAAGGTCTGAAGCACGGCACGTTGAAACCAGTCGTCTCGGTGGTCTCTGCCCGTGAAGCCGTCCAAACCGTCGCAGACCGCTTTATGCCGTTAACCCGAGCCAAACCCAGCCTAGAGCTTCAAGTGCGTGATTTGGTTCCCAGCAATCAGGTCCCGCAAGTCAGTGTGGATCCATTATGGCTGGATCAGATTCTGTCACATCTTTTGCGCAATGCGATCGACTATACGTCAGATGGGCACGTTGTTATCCAGATCAGAGCCGATGACGACTCTCGTTTTCTTATGATCGAAGTCTCTGACACGGGCCCAGGCCTCAGCACTGATGAGCTTGAACTGGCCATGAAGCCCTATGCCCGGATTGACCGGATCAGCCATGGGTATCGCGGGGCAGGCCTTGGCTTACCATTGGCGCGGTTAATGACCGAAGCCATGGATGGGCAGTTTCGGATCATCAGCGCCCCTGGACTCGGAACGCGCGTCCAATTGCTTCTGCTCGGGCAACTCACTTCTATTCTTACGTCTGAAATCGATGAGCCCCAAGAAAGCAACACTGGCCCTCGAATAACGCGCATTCTGATCTTACAGCCCGACCGCGCATCTGCGCTTGGACTGCGGGAACAGATAGAAACCCTTGGGCATAAAGCCATGATCACCCCGAATCGAGATCGGGCTATACGGCTGCTTGAAACTGCATCTTTTGACGCCTGGATGGTACCAGAGGACGATCCGGAGACCTTGTCGCGGGGATATCGGATTTTTACTTCGTCCGATCAGGGTACAACCTTTGACGGTCATGGCCAGTTCATCCCTGCCCCAACAACCATGGCTGGCTTGGCGGAGGCCTTGGCGGGTCTGAACCAATCGGGGTTGGCGCGTACTGCTGACAGATTGAAGAATATCGCCTAGAGGCGCTCTTCGTTAGCTTGTCTTGGTTTCAGGCCCTGGGCCAAACGCAGCCATCAGCCCCTGCCCCTTATGTCCATCTTCCTGGCCACCAGTCAGCATATGGATTAGGCTTTGCTCTTGCATCTGTAACAACGCGGAAAGCGCAGAAGACGGCGAATTTCCGGTCGCCATGGCCGCCATAAGATAGGACGGCGGCTCGGCCTCAGGCACGGGACGGCTTATTCCATCGCCCACTCCAGCCTTGCTGACCAGATTAGCATAAACCTCATCCACCGTAGCCGGGCGACCGCCGCGGTAAAATATCGGCCTATTTGCCGATGCAGGCGCCGGAAAGAGATTGGCGGCTATGGCTCCGGGTCGTTGATCACGCGCCTGAATCAATTCAGCCGCCCCACGAGGCCCCATGAAATGAGCAATGTAGAGTTCGCCTTGGCTTGGATCGCGCCCAATGCGTCCCTTGAGATAGGCCGCATTGGCCACGGTCAACTCTGCCGCCATAACAGAGGCGGCATGGGCGTCATAGCGCAACCGCATCACGGCCCCCCGCATCTGCGGGTCTACCAATAATCGCCCATCACGGCCCCGATTAATGGCATTTGCGTAAGTTCCAAACCCGTGCTTGGCCCCATGACTCTTAAGGGTCGAAAGCCATGTCTGCTCAATAAACTGAAACAGCCCCGCCGCACTGGAGGTCCGCGCCTTGGCCTGAGGATTGAGAGAGCTTTCCCTTTGAGCGGTTCGCAGCAGGTAACCAAAATCCACGCCGGTGCTTTGCGCCGCCCGTTGCAGGACTGCGTGAACCGGACCATGGCGCTCCAAAGGGGTCACAGACATGACCTCAAGCTTATCCAGTTTGGTTAATCAAATCCTAAGAGCCAACTGTGACGCCACGTCAGTTTTTAGGCTGGTCAAAATTGAAAATCAGGCGCAACCTCAAGATACCCGCAGCCATAGCGGGAGCGATAGGGAGTACCGCCATGATCCTTCGTGCCGACGGTCCTTTTGAGGGCCATAGCCTCGCTCACATAATCGATCATAAGCCGAAAGACTTTCGACGTCTGCCTGAGGCCACGATCGTCGCCTTTGGGCTGTTTGTTGGCCTTGGCGTCCTGCTGGCCAATAAAACCTTTGTCAGTCCCGTGGTAGAGATGCCGCCAGAGATCCCGCCACGCATCGTCGAGATCGTTCGCCTCAACAAGACCCCACCGAGTCCAACCCAGACTGTTGTCGCCGTCCACAAACCCATAGCGACGCCTTCGACCTTGATTGAGCCCCTGCCGGTGCCGCCGCAAGAGATCATCGAAGGCACAGTTCCTGAAACGGGCGCTGTCATCCTTAGCCCGACTGTCGTTGGCCCGGATACGGTTGGAAGGCCAACAGAAGAGGTTCCCGTGGCCCCTCGTGTGATCCTGAATCCGCGTTGGGCCGCTCTTCCCGATGCCCGGGATCTGGAACGCGCCTATCCCCCTCGGGCGCTCGAGAATGGTGTCGAAGGTTCGGCAACCCTGGTTTGCCTTGTAACGACACAAGGCACCTTGAGCGCCTGTGATGTGGCCACGGAATCACCCGCTGGTCAGGGCTTCGGGAAGGCGGCCCTCAAACTGGCCCCGAATTTCCGCATGATCCCGAAAACTGAGGACGGCGTACCGGTCGAGGGTGGCGTGGTGCGGGTGCCCATCCGCTTTACGCTCGAGGGGTGAAATTTATCGCAAAAACCGGGCCGGATCCCATGCCATGCGGATCCGGTCCGCGTCGTTGATCTTGAACCCCAAAGGCGAAGTCCCCGTGAGGGCCTCGGTCAATAGCGCGGCCATCATGGGAGCTAGCAGCCAGCCATTCCGTCGCACGCCGGTGTTGAGCCAAACTCTGGTATGGGGACAAACCCCGAGCAGTGGCCAAAGATCGGCTGTCGACGGTCGTATGCCAACCCGGACGCTTGAAGACGTCTGGGACAGAGATGGCACATGCCTCATAGCTGCCGCGCGCTGAGTGGCCTCCAAAGCGGGGTCTGCACACTCATCCACCCTATCCACCTGCATGCTCGCGCCAAAGACCGGGCCGTTTACGCCCGGGGCCAGATAACCCGCAGGAGTGCGAACACAGGCCCCGTGAGTGAGCAAAGGCTCAGTTGGAGAAAAGGCCAGCAGTTGCCCCTGGATTGGCGAGAGCACTGACAGAGCCGGATGGTCTCTCAAGGGGGATGAGGGGTAGCCACAGGCGAGGATCACCGCACGACCAACCCGTTGCCGCCCAGATCGAAGTTCTACGCGCTCTGCCTCTACCCCGATTACCTGATCCACTTCCATCACGCCGCCAAGAGCCGCAAAGCGATGACTCAGGATTTGGAGGGCGGATAAAGGCGCGATCCGCCAATCAGAGGGGGTATAGAGCGCCGGTGAATCCGGGGTCTGAATCTCCGGCCTTAGCTCCCCCCAGGTCCCGGAAACCATAGGCTCAACCGGGTCACCCATGGCAACAAGACGCGCATGAATCAAATCAAAGCGGTCCGGATCATCGGGGGCAAACCAGAGGGTCCCGCCGCGATCCAACGAGATGTCATCCGACAGGTCCAGGGCCTTCAGCCAGCGCGGCCACAGATCTCTCGAAGCGCAGAGCCAATGATAAGCTAGGGGATCGGGATAATCTTGGGCTGCTTCCAGCGCCGGGGCAATCATCCCCGCAGCGACGGCAGACGCACTCGCATCCAGTGCGCGGTCATGAAACAGATGTGTAGGATACCCGCATGCTTGAAGACCGAGAGCAGTCATCAGCCCGACTATACCGCCACCGACAACGATATAGGGTTCATCCGTCATGGAAAAAGCCAGACATCAGGTCCGCCTGTCCTGCGCCATAGGGCGCGGCCTTCGCAAGGCGTAGATAAGAATGGTACCGCCTCCCTGTCTCGAACAGGGGACCTCCAGAGCCACAATCTGGCGCTCTAACCAACTGAGCTAAGGCGGCACGTCCTTGAGAGGGCGTAGTCTCTAACCCCGTACCCCGGAGCGATCAAGCCCTATTTTGCCTTCAATAGCCTTTTGCCTGTATATACTGTTGAAGAGCGTTGATCCGGGTTTCGTCGTTCGGGTGGGTTGACAGGAATTGCGGCGGCTGTCCCCGGCCCTCGCGGTTTTGCGCCATGTTTTGCCAAAGGGTGACGGCCTCATTGGCCTTGTACCCGGCGCGGACCATGTAATCGACCCCGATCCGGTCGGCCTCGAGTTCATGTTTGCGCGAGAAGGGCAATAACAGGCCCAACTGAGCCCCCATGCCACCATAGGCCCCGATCTGGCGGGCCAGATCCGGGTTGTCCTGCGATGCGGCCCCCTGAGCCACCGCCAGGCCGATCTGGGCGGCCATAGTCTGGGAATAACGCTCTGCGGCGTGGTTGGCGACGGCGTGGGCGACTTCGTGACCTAGAACGGCGGCGAGTTGGTCATCTGTCCGCGCGACCTTGAACAGGCCCGTGTTGACGCCGATCTTGCCGCCCGGAATGACAAAGGCGTTGGCCGAGGGATCATCGAACAAAACGTATTCCCACGGGCGGTTTTCCAGACCCGCCGCACGCACAATACGCCCGGCCACCGTCTGAAGACGCTGATTGAGGACCTTGTCCGTCGAGACCTTGCTCTTGCGCAGATTCATCTGCCAGGCTTCGAGCGAGGCCTTTTCCAGCGCGGCATTATCGACCAGCAAAAACTGATCCCGGCCCAGGGTTTCATTATAGGAACAAGCAGCAAGCCCGCCCAAGCCAGCAACGGCAAGACACACCGCGCTTACCATCGCGGCGTGACGCGAAGCAAAGGCCTGACCCATTTTTTGAAGCCCTGAAGTCATCGCAAATCTCCTCACCCTCTTGCCTGTTCAGGCCACCCCCGGCCCACCTTAAGGCTTTCGTTTATATGGCATAGGGCGACGGGGGTTTCCAGATGGCCCTCGGCCACAGTACCCCCACAAAAAAAACGCCCCGCCGGAGATCCGACGGGGCGAATTTTGACCAGGAATCGGAAGATTACTCTCCCAGCTCCCAGCGATAGCGGATCCGAACCGTACCGCCGGCGACGGCTTCACCGTCAGCGGTCTTCGGCTTGGCCTTGGCGTAACGCTCCAGCAGCTTGGCTGTTGCGTCGCCGAACCCGTAACCCGCAGGGCTTTCGTTGATGGTACGGCA
>JBKBWB010000028.1:0-3474 GCA_046289215.1 Asticcacaulis sp.
GCTCAACGGTTTCACCCAGTTCAAAACGGGCCTCGTGGGCCTTGCCATTGCGGAAGATCTTCAGGGTGACATAGTCAGACAAGGCGTTGACCACCGACACGCCCACGCCGTGCAAACCGCCCGAGACCTTGTAGCTGTTCTGGTCGAACTTCCCGCCCGCGTGGAGCTGGGTCATGATCACTTCTGCGGCGGAAACACCCTCGCCTTCGTGGATATCAACCGGCATGCCGCGCCCGTCGTCGGACACCGAACACGAACCATCGGCATTCAGGATCACCTCGACGCGGGTCGCATGACCGGCCAGCGCCTCGTCGATGGCGTTGTCCACCACCTCATAGACCATGTGGTGCAGGCCCGAGCCGTCATCGGTATCGCCGATGTACATCCCCGGTCGCTTGCGCACGGCATCAAGGCCTTTGAGGACCTTGATGGAATCGGCGCCATAGTCCGCAGCGTTCGGCAGAGTCTCGGTCATAAGTCGGTCCAAATCTATCCATCAACCAGGGTCAGGGTTCCGGCATCGACCCGGACCCCCAAGGCGTGACCTTTCAGGTCGTCAAACAGCCCTTCATCAGTGCCAGTGAAAAAGGCTTGAAGCCCCAACCGGGTCGTTTCTTCGAACAGCGCACCCCGACGGGTGCGATCCAGATGGGCCGCCACTTCATCGAGCAAGATTACAGGATTCGGAGCGGTTTTGGCACGCGAAAGTCGCGCCCCCTGGGCCAAAACAAGGTTCAAAAGCAAGGTTTTTTGCTCTCCGGTCGAGCATTCTGCCGCCGGACGATTTTTCAGGCGATGAACAACCTGAAAATCACAGCGATGCGGGCCAAATAAAGACCGCCCGGCCGTCTGATCCCGCCCCCGGCTGTGTGCGAATCCCGCTTGCAAAACGCCCACAAGATCGCCCTCGGACCGCCCCTCCAGCACGGCCCGTTCAGCCTCACCGGTCAGGCTAAGCAGAGCCTGAGGAAAGGGCCGGTCCTCGCGGTTATCGATCTCGGCCTGAAGCGCAAGAAGGGTACGCACCCGAGCCTCGGCCATAGCGGCGCCCGCCTCAGCCAGACGCACTTCGAGCGCGGACAGCCAGTCCGGATCCGAAGGCCCCTCACACAAAAGCTTCAGGCGCTCACGCAAGGCTTTTTCATAGGCCCCCACGTGTGTGGCGTGCTGCGGCCAGTCGGCAAACACCAACCGGTCAAAGAACCTGAGCCGATCACTGCGCGCCTCAAGGAACAGGCGATCATGGACCGGCGTTAACCAGGTCAGTCGAAGGTGCTCCAGCAAGCGCCCCGGGGCGACGGTTTCTCCTTCGATCCGCACCCGACGACGGGTCGCAATGGGCCCATCCAGACCGGTTCCGATGCGGACCAACCCCTCGTCGCTCATGATCTGAGCACTGATCGCCCAAGGAAGGCCTTTGCGCGCTTCGGGTTCACGCCGACCAACTTCGGTGGCGACGGCATTGCGCAAGCCCCGTCCGGGACTCAGCAGCGACAAGGCCTCCAGAAGGTTGGTTTTCCCCGCCCCATTGGCCCCAAACAGATAGACACTGCGCCCCTCGGGCCTCAGCGTCGCTTGGGTGTAGGAGCGAAAGTCCGACAGGGACAGGCTCTCTAGCGCGCAAAACGCCACTCACTGCCCCTTTTGTCCAATGACCTCAGACCCGCAGTGGCATCAGCACGTACTGGACACCGGCATCGGCCGGGTCGAGCACGAGCGTCGGCGACGCGGCATCAGCAAAGCACAGCTCGGTCGTGTCGCCTTGGATCTGGCCGGTGACGTCGAGGATATATCGGGCATTGAATCCGATCTCGAAGCTGTCGCGATCATAATCGACTTCAAGCTCTTCGACCGCTTGGCCGGCTTCCATATTGCGCACCGTCAGCACCAGCTTTCCGGGGGCGATCGCCAGCTTTACCGAACGGCTCTTTTCGGCGGAAATGATGGCCACGCGATCTACCGCCTTGGCGAACAGGCCATTATCCACAACCATCACCTTGTCATTGCCGCGCGGGATCACTCGGCCATAATCGGGGAAGGCCCCGTCAATGATCTTGGAGGTCAGAGCGGCCTGGCCAAACTGGAAGCGGATCTTGGCCGCGCTGACCTGAATGTCGACCGGCCCCGACCCATCATCGAGCAAGCGACGCACCTGGTCTATGGTCTTGCGCGGCACGATCACACCCGGCGCACCCGCTGAACCGGCGGGGGCATCCATTTCCGCAAGCGCCAACCGGTGGCCGTCCGTCGCCACAGCCCGCAGTTTCGACACGCCGCCATCCGTCAAGGTGTGCAGATAAAGGCCGTTGAGATAGTAGCGCGTCTCTTCGGTCGAGACGGCAAAGCGGGTCTTGTCGATCAGCCGAATCAGATCTTCCTTCATCAGGCTGAAACTGGCCCCTTCAGCGTCCGCGGACATCACCGGGAAGTCCCCGGCGGGCAGCACCGGCAAGGCAAAGCTCGACCGCCCTGCCCGGATCGTCAGGCGCGGATCCTCGCCCGAGAACCGCAGCTCGACATCGGCACCGTCCGGCAGTTTGCGGACGATTTCATAGAGTGTATGGGCCGGGGCCGTAATCTGGCCGGGGATGGTGACGAGCGCTTCGGCTTCATCCACGATCTCCATATCCAGATCGGTTGCCGAAAAAGCCAGGCGCCCACCTTCGGCCGACAACAGCACGTTCGACAGAATCGGGATCGTATTGCGCCGTTCGACAACACTTTGAACGTGACCTAAGGCTTTCAGCAGCGCGGCGCGCTCGATGGTCAGCTGCATCTTGACGTCCCACAGACCCGCCAGATTCGGGTCAGATCAAAACTGGAAAAGGGGCGGAACAGTAACCAAAAAATCCGCTGGGGAAAGCCCCTGCATGGCCTGCAAGCCCAGAAAACCCGGATAATCCGTTAGAACATCCCCCCGGAAACGACAAAGGCGGCCCACACGGACCGCCTTGGTGGCCAGATGGCAAACCCGGATTAGCCGCGCAGCTTGCGCGTCAGGGTCTCGACATCGCGGGCGATCTGTTCATCGCTCTGCAACAACTCCTCGATTTTCTTCACGGCATGCAGGACCGTCGTATGGTCACGCCCGCCAAAACGGCGGCCAATATCGGGATAGGAGCGGGTCGTGTGCTGCTTGCACAGCCACATCGCCACTTGGCGCGGACGGGCCACGGCCCGGGTCCGGCGCTCTGACAACAGATCCGCCTGACGCAGACCATAATGATCCGCTGTCAGCTTCTGGATCTCGTCTACCGTTACGCGGCGTTCAATTGAGCCCTTTAGATTGGGCTGAAGCAGGGACGAAACGTCTTCGAGGCCCAGGCGGGCCAAATTTCCACCAGCAGATGCGACCAAGGTGTTGATGGCCCCTTCTAATTCGCGGATCGAGCCGGGCACACGCTCGGCCAGAAACTGCATGACTTCCGGTTTGGGCGGCTGGGTCACACCCAGTCGCCGCGACAGTTGATCGAT
>JBKBWB010000028.1:3484-13035 GCA_046289215.1 Asticcacaulis sp.
AGGCGGCGATCTCGTCCACCGTCTCGCCCCGAATGCGCAGTGCGGTCACGGCGGCCGCGACCTGGGACGGGGTCGGGTCGCCGCGCAGGCAGGGGGCGGAGGAGTAGTGCGCCAGGTAGGGCGGCCGGGGGGGGGCCACCCCCCCTCCCCCCGCGACAGTTGATCGATTTTGCGCTCGACGATGCCCATGCGCAGAGTGCCGTCTGCTGGTTCAAGCGCACACACAAGGCCCGCTGCCATGTGCGAGCGCAGACGACCCTCGACCTCGGACAAGGCCGCCGGCGGACGGTCCGCCGAAAACACGACCCGACGCCCTTCCCCGACCAACGCGGTCAGGGTGTGGAACAGCTCTTCTTGGGATGACGGCTTACCGCCGATAAAGTGCACATCATCGATGAGCAACAGATCCGCTGAGCGCAACTCGTCTTTGAAGGCATTGGTGGACTTGTCCATCACCGCCTTGACAAAGGTCGACAAGAACCGCTCCGCCGTCAAATAGACGATCCGGGCCGTCGGACGAAGGCGCTGCGCTTCCCAGGCGATCGCGTTCAACAAGTGCGTTTTGCCAAAGCCATAGGGGCCGTGGAAAAACACCGGATTGAACGGACCATCGACCCACGTCGCCACTTGACGGGCCATCGTCAGGGCAAATTCATTCCCCCGGCCCGGCACAAAGCTGTCAAATGTCAGGCGATCCTGAAGCCCCTGGATGCGGACATCTTTGCGCACTTCGGCCTCGGGCGCAGTCGGGGCAGCAGCCTCGGCCTCAACCACAATCATCGATGCCGAATCGGACAGGCCCGGTGCCTGAGTGCTTTCGAACTCTACGCGCGACTTGAGACCCAGATGGCGGGCCTGGGGATCAAACCGCGACCACAGCTCACTGGCCCGGCGCAGCGCATTGCGCTGGAACCAATCCCGGGCATAAGCCGTTGGAGTTACCAGAACCGGCGTACCTGCCTCATCCTGTTTCACGCAAGACGGCGCCACATATGAATTGTAAGGCCCCTCTCCGAGTTCCCCGCGCAGTGCCGAGGCCACCTTGGACCAC
This sequence comes from Asticcacaulis sp., assembly GCA_046289215.1. GTDB lineage: Bacteria > Pseudomonadota > Alphaproteobacteria > Caulobacterales > Caulobacteraceae > Asticcacaulis. The sequence goes on from JBKBWB010000028.1 coordinate 4,536, forward strand.
ACTGCATCCGGCGGCATTGGCGACCAGTCGCTCAAACTTGTCATTGTCATTGCCCCGACCCAAAAAACCAAACATCAGCCCGGCGCACACCGCACACAGGCCCAGAAACAAACACAAGTGTACTCACGGCGCGAACGAGCCCGCTCGCGCCCCAATTCATCCGTGATGGGATGGAAGTGGCTTAGAAACTAAAACTAGCCCGACCTATGGCCGGGTCAAAGCTGAATCTTACGCCTTACGTTTGATATTTTCATTGACTCGGTTAAGGCCTTCGCCAGCAAAGGGAAATCCTTAACCCGCATTAACCATAACGATGTCAACGGCCAGAAATCATCAGGCCACGTCACAACGCCGCGCAAGCACTTGCTCACACGGCGTTGTAATATATACCTTTTTTAGGAAAAAAGGTTAGGCCGCGACCTTAGTTCGCAGTCGCCAGCTTACGCAACTGAGCCGCGAGACGCGAGACTTTACGCGACCCGGTGTTGTGATGGACAACACCCTTGGATACAGCGCGCATCAGTTCAGATTGTGCCTCGATGAAGGCGCTGGTGGCGGTGCTCACATCGCCGCTGCCCAGGGCTTCTTCGAACTTGCGCACAAAGGTACGGACACGCGACCGGCGCGCTTTGTTCACTTCGGTACGGCGGGCGATCTTGCGGATCGCCTTTTTGGCGCCGGGGTTATTAGCCATTGTTCACCTTCGAAAAGGGATCGGGACAGAAGGTCCGTCCCGCAGAAAATTCAGGAGGCGCGGGTATAACTGAACCTAGGCCCCCGGTCAACGCAGCTTATCCACAAGACCGCGTTTTTCAAGAGGCCGCCTCGCAAACCCTTATTTTATCGACCTTTGAACTGAGCCGGACGCTTTTCAACAAACGCCGCCATGCCCTCTTTCTGGTCCTCAAAGGCGAAAAGAGAGTGGAAATAGCGCCGTTCCAGCATCACGCCCTGGCTGAGCGGGGTTTCATAGGCCGCGTTGACCATTTCCTTGGTCAGCATCACAGCGGTCGGCGAAAGGGCTGCAATCGTCTTAGCTGCGGCCATGGCTTCGCTGATGAGGTTGTCAACCGGCACGATTCGGCTGACCAGACCGCACCGCTCGGCTTCCTGAGCATCCATCATCCGGGCCGTCAGGATCATGTCCATGGCCTTGGCCTTGGAGGTAAAGCGCGGCAGGCGTTGGGTGCCCCCGGCCCCCGGCGAGACGCCCAGATTGATTTCCGGCTGGCCAAAACGGGCATTGTCCGCGGCAATAATGAAATCGCACATCATCGCCAGCTCGCAGCCGCCGCCCAGAGCGTATCCGGACACGGCGGCGATCACCGGCTTGCGGCAACGGCTGACCGACTCCCAATTCCGGGTGATGAAGTCTTCACGATAGACCTCGGCGTAGGACTTGGAGGCCATTTCCTTGATATCGGCCCCGGCGGCAAAGGCCTTTTTCGATCCGGTGATCACAAGACAGCGGATGTCATCATCGGCATCCAGCTCGGCCACCAGGGCCGTCAGCTCGTTCATCAGCTGGTTGTTAAACGCGTTGAGTGCCTCAGGGCGGTTCAACTGGATCAGGGCAACACCGTCTTCGCGGGTCACGATCAGGGTCTCGTAGCTCATGGAATCCTCCGTCCTTATGTCCCGTCCGGTCAGATGGACGGTGTATCTGTCTGGTGGCGTTCCAGATACGCCTTTGAGCGCATTTCGTTAAGTCGCGAAACCGTGCGTTCAAATTCAAATGCGCCATCCCCGGCGGGATAGAGCTGTTCTGGCGGCGCATCGGCGAGCACAACCAGCTTGGTTCCCGCTTCGTAAAGCGCATCGATCAGGGTTACAAACCGCTTGGCAACATTGCGCTTGTCCGGCGTCATCACCGGCACCCCATCAAGGAAGATTGTGGTGAACCGCTCGGCCAGAGCCAGATAATCCTGAGCGCCCAGGGGAACGTCGCAGACCTCGGCAAAGCCCACCCGCAACAACGGGCCTGCTGCACGCTCAAAGCGCAAGGTGCGTTCGAGCACCTCAATCAGGGCACCATTTTCCTGCATTGGCCCCAACATGGCTGCCCAGAGGGCTTCAAACCCTGCACGCTGGTCCATGGGCTGGAAATAGACGTCTGTGCCACGCAGGCGGTCGAGCCGGAAATCACGCGGCCCGACAATCTCATGGACCACACAGGCCTGCTGGATCCGAACAATAAAGGGCTCGAACAGCTGACGGTTCAAACCGTTTTTATAGAGCTCAGTCGGGTGCCGGTTGGACGTGGCCACGAGCACAACACCCCGCTCGAACAAGGCATCGAACAGACGGCCTAGAATCATGGCATCGGCAATATCCGTGACCTGGAGCTCATCAAAACAAAGGAGCTTGGCTCGAGCCGCCAGATGATCCGCCACCGGCGCGATCGGGTCATCCTCGCGATAGCGGCCAAACTGGCGACGGCGCTCAGCTGGACTGGCCTCGCGCCACTGTTTCACCAGCGCATGCACCTCGGCCATGAAGGCATGGAAGTGCCAGCGTTGGCGGACCTTGATCGGAGCATGGGCAAAGAACAGGTCCATTAACATGGACTTTCCCCGCCCCGGCTGACCCCAGAGGTATAGTCCGCGCGCAGATTTTTTTCCGAAAAGCCCGCCAAGACCCTTCAGCTCTTTTTCTAGGCGACCAAGCGCCGTCACCGCGCCCGCCTGACCAGAGTCAGCGGACAAAATTCCAGCCCGAACCTGGGCCTGATAGGCTGTCTGGATCTTTGCTGCCATGCTTCGCCTTTACCAGCCCCGTTCCATCTGCGCCAACCCGTTTCTGATGCCCCTGAATATAATCAGAGGATCTTCACACACAGATAACGGCTGTGTCGTAAAGTGTCGTTTATGTGACATCCCCTCTGGGGGCGATCGGAGCCGTACTTGCGAATTCTTTGCGCAGAGGACAATGCGACGAACCGAAAGGTGATCCAGTTGATGCTGGAAGCCAATGGCCATGCATTGGATTTTGCTGTGAATGGGCAGGAAGCCGTTATACTTTTTTTGGAAAACGATTACAGCCTCATCCTCATGGACATGGAAATGCCCATTATGACGGGCTTACAAGCGACGCGAAAAATTCGCGGCCTTGAACAACGTCAGGGTCGAAATAGAACCCCAATCTTGTTTTTAACTGGCAATGATGATGCAGACCATATTCAGGCTGGCCACGAAGCGGGGGCCGACGGCCATCTGGTCAAACCCTTTAGTCCTGAGACGCTGATTACAGCGATCCTCGAGGCCACCCGGAAAGCACAAAACGCCCCTATGCCTTCGACTGACGTCGCCTGAGCGAAAGATTTTTTCGCTGCGTTGCACTAAGCGCTTTCCTTCGAGGCAAAAAGCCGCTTCTATCCGCCGCGCGCTCGATAGGCGCGTATTCTCCAAGGAGCATGAAGATGGGTTATCGTGTCGCCGTGGTTGGCGCCACCGGTGCCGTGGGTCGCGAGATGCTCGCCATCCTCGAAGAAGTGCAATTTCCGGTCAGCGAAGTCTTCGCCATTGCGTCGCGAAAATCGCTGGGCGTCGAAGTGTCTTTCGGCGAAAAAACCCTCAAATGCCAGGATCTGGAGCAGTTCGACTTCTCTAAGGCCGACATCGTGCTGATGAGTGCGGGCGGCGATGTCTCGCGTGCTTGGGCGGAAAAAATCGGCGAACAAGGCCCGATCGTGATCGACAACTCGTCGGCCTGGCGCATGGACCCTGAGGTGCCGCTGATCGTGCCAGAAGTGAATCCCGAAGCGATCTGGGACGCCAAGCAAAAGAACATTATCGCCAACCCCAACTGCTCTACGATCCAGCTGGTGGTCGCCCTCAAGCCGCTGCATGACGCGGCCCGCATCAAGCGCGTGGTGGTCTCTACCTATCAATCCGTCGCCGGTGCCGGCAAAGAGGGCATGGACGAGCTGTGGGACCAGACCAAGGGCGTGTTCGTGCTCGGGGCCTCGGAGCCGAAAAAGTTCACCAAACAGATCGCCTTCAACCTCATCCCGCACATCGATTCGTTCATGGACGATGGCTACACCAAGGAAGAGTGGAAGATGGCGGTCGAGACCAAGAAGATCCTCGACCCCGAGATCGCCCTGACGGCCACCTGCGTGCGTGTTCCGGTGTTCGTCGGCCATTCCGAAGCGGTCAACATCGAGTTTGAAACCCCGCTCGACGAAGTGGTCGCCCGCGAAATCCTGCGCGAAGCACCGGGCATCGCCGTGATCGATAAGCGCGAAGCCGGGGGCTATATCACCCCGGTAGAGTGCGTCGGCGAGTTTGAAACCTATGTCAGCCGTATCCGCAACGATCCCACCGTGCCCAATGGCCTGGCGATGTGGATCGTCTCTGATAATCTGCGCAAAGGGGCGGCGCTTAATGCGGTCCAGATTGCCCAGCTCCTTGACGAGCGCGGGGTGATCACGCCCCGCGACTGAAACGCGGTAGCCCCTGAAACAACTGGGCGGACAAAGTGATCCGTCCAGGCTTTGACCCTTGAGACCCCGGGCGTTATTGGCGTCCGGGGTCTCGTGTTTTTACGCGCCCCAAACGGGATTGCCCATGACCTCTTCCCCAAATGCCGCGACCCCAGCGCAAACAGCGCTTCTGGCGGGCCTGATCTGTTATCTGACCTGGGGGCTGGCGCCGCTGGTCTATCAGCCCATGGGCCAGGCCGGTGCGGGGGCGCTCGAAATCATGGGACACAGGGCGATCTGGTCGGTGCTTTTGTGCGGCGCCATCGTAGTCGCCAGTCGTCAGATTCCAGAGCTGATGCGGGTTGTCCGCAATCCGCGCCTGATGGGGTTATTGTTCATCACCACCCTGCTGGTCGCTTTCAACTGGGCCGTCTTTGTCTGGGCGGTAAACAATAAGCACACCCTGGAAACCAGCCTCGGATACTACCTCAATCCCTTGCTGAATATGGCCGCAGGCGCGATCCTGTTTCAGGAACGGCTGGATCGGTTCGGCAAGGCCGCCATTGCCCTGGCCCTTGTTGGGGTGGGGTTCCAGGCTCTGGCACTTGGGCAAATCCCGGTCATTTCCCTTGCCCTGGCCCTCAGCTTTGGCGCCTATGGCGTGATGCGCAAACGCATGGACGTGACCGCCCAGACCGGCTTGCTGATTGAATGCCTTTACATGACCCTGCCCGGCCTCGGCCTCGTCTGGTGGCTGGAAAGCCAGGGTCAGGGGCATTTCTTTGACAGCCCCCAAACCGCCTTCTGGCTGTTGATGGCGGGCCCCATGACCGTCGTCCCGCTGGTCCTGTTCAGTTGGGCCGCCCGGCGCATGCCCTTATCGACCATGGGCTTTTTGCAATTCCTCGCCCCCACCATCAGCTTCATGATCGGCGTGGCCCAAGGTGAGCCTTTTACGGCACTGCGCGGGGTCTCGTTTGCCTTTATCTGGGGGGGCGCGGCCGTGTTTGCCGCCGGGGCCTGGCTTCGGGTCCGGCGGCTTCAGCAGGATCAGAACGCGCTGTAAAGCGCCGCAATCAACCGCAAGGGACGCGGATCGCGCAACAGATGGATCGACTGGCGGGTCATGACATAGCCCGCCGACAGGGCCTTGTCTGGATCCGCCATCGCACAGGATCCGCCCCAGCCACTGTGGCCCAGCGCGCGCAGATGGGGGCCATAGGCCTCAAGTCCGGTGTTGCGCAGGAACCCCGCCCCCCAGGACAGCCGATAGGGCAACACCTTGTCTTGCCCCACCACCCGCTCTCGGGTCGCCTGGGCAATCGTCGACAGGCTCAAAATCCGTGTCTCGCCAAACCAGCCGCCGGTGGCGACAATGCCCATCAGCTGGGCCAATGCCAGAGCCGTGCCGTGCCCGTTGGCGGAGGGGATCTCCATCCGACGCCAGTCCGCCGAGCCGCGCCCGGCCGGGGCCGAGCCCTTGTCAAGGAAGGCCGCCCGCTTGATCGGATCGATCGTCCCCAAGTCAACCGCCGCTGTCGGTTTTTGCATTTCCGCCACCCGGTGGTCTTCGCTTTCTGGTGTGCCAATGAAAAAGTCGATCCCGAGTGGCCCGCACAGATCTTCGCGCAACGCGGTACCCACGGTGCGGCCATCCACACGACGGAAGACCTCGCCAATCAGATAGCCGCCGCTGACCGGATGATAGCCCGAGCCGGTCCCCGGTTCCCACATCGGGGCCTGAGCCGCGAGGGTGTCGCACACAGCCTTGGTATCAAACCAGATTTCCGGTGACTGGGGCGGCACAAAACCGGGCAAGCCCGCTTGGTGAGACAGAAGCTGGCCGATGGTGATGTCGGCCTTACCGGCCGCGGCAAACTCGGGCCAGATCGACGCTACGGTCTGTTCGTAATCCAGCTTTCCCTGATCTACCAACCGCGCGATCATCAGCGCCGTCACGGCCTTGGTGGTGGAATAGACGGGCGCAATATGGCGGTCGGTAAAGGGCTGGGTGCGCGCCCGGTCGGCATGACCGCCCCACAGATCCACTACGACCTCGCCACCGATGCGGACGGTAAAGCGCGCGCCCAGCTCCTCGCCCGCCGCCAACGCCTCGGCAAAGACCGTGCGGACAGCGTCAAAGCGCGGTTGAACAAAGCCCTCGACAGCATGGCTCATGATCAAGATCCCCTTGGATGGACGAACGCGTCAGAGCGTGTCTGTAGCAAGTCTTGCCGCCGGACGCGACAGCCTCGGGCCCATGGCCACCACAGAAAGCACCGGCGATCCCCAGGCTTCGGAACAGGCAATGGTCTCCGCCACCGTGCGCGTGGCCTGTTCGGCGGCCGCAAGCGCGCCATCGCCCCGGATGAGCGCCACACCTAGCGCCGCACTGAAGAGATCCCCGGCCCCCGACCATTGTCGAGGCGAAGCGGCATGGCGGAACCGGCGGCACCCCTCCGGGGTCACAGCCAGCACGCCGGTTTCCAAGGCCGTGTCGCCGGGCACAGAGGTGACCATCACTTGCGCCCCGGTCCGCTGCGACAGAGCGCGCGCCGTCTCAAGCAGGGCCTCGGGACCCCCCATCAGATAGGCAACCGATTGCCCTTCCAGATAGGCCAGCTCAAACAGATTGGGCGTCAAGATATCCGCTAATGGCACCAGCTCAGAAGCCAGCGCCTCGGCCACAGCTGGTTTGACATAAAGGCCCTTGTGGGTGTCTCCCAGCACCGGATCCACCACGATCCGCCGCCGTCCCGTCAACCCTTCGGCAGGGGTCTCACGCAGGGTCCGGATCAGAGCCGCCGCCGCCCGCACCTGATCGGGGTCGCTGAAATAGCCCGTCAGCACCAGATCCGTCAGCGGCCACAGCCCTTGGGCCGCGATCCCGTCCAGCACCGATTGAAACAGATCCGCCGACAGGGACTGTCCACCCGGTGCCCCATGGCCGGGATGACGACCAAACAGCACGGTCGGGGCCAGCAAGGGATCAATCCCGGCCTCGGCCAGAACCAGAGACTGGGCAAAGCCGCCGACCCGGTCCGCGGCCACATAACTTGAGAGGATCAAAGCAAGAGGCATAAGCCACCCTAGCCAAGGGCGCGATTAGATACCAGTGCGCCATCCGTCCGAAATGTCGCATTACAAGAGGCAATTCGATGACAGGGATGGATGGACCATCACGCCTGCAAAATATATATAATAAGTATGTATTTTTGACCCAACACCGAGGGGATCATGTCACAAACAGCCAAACTGTTCATGACCGGTCAAAGTCAGGCCGTCCGCCTGCCTAAAGCCTTTCGGTTTGACGGAACAGAGGTGGAAATCCGCCGGGACGCCCTGACGGGGGACGTCATCCTCAGAGCCCGCCAAACCGATTGGGACAGCTTCTTTGCCCTGGCGGCCCAAACTCCTGTCCCGGCCGATTTTCTGTCGCCGCAAGAGCGCCATCAGGAACTCGCAAAAGACCCTTTCGAAGGTCTGGGCTTGTGACCCTTTACCTGCTCGATACCAATATCGCCGCCCATCTGATGCGCGGGGACAGGCCAGCCCTTGCGCAACGGCTGACGCGAATCGCAGCGGACAACGCGATTGGCTTTTCGGTCATCAGCCAGGCCGAGCTCTATTATGGCTGGGAAAAGCGTGGTCGCCCCGAGGCCCTTGGCCGGCTAATTGGGGCGTTTCTGGCCCGCGTCGAGATCCTGCCCTGGACCGAAGCGGCCGCTCAGGCCTATGGCACGTTGCGAGCCGACAGTGAGAAAGCCGGGGTTTCCTTGTCCGCGCCGGATATGCTGATCGCGGCACAAGCCAAGGCCATCGGCGCTGTCCTCGTCAGCCGCGACAAGGCCTTTCTAAACCTCAGCGCCCATCTGAAGATTGAAGACTGGACCGCCTGAATCCAAAAAAACCCCGGACCACTGGCCCGGGGCTTTGTTATCAGATCGTCTCAGACGCCTTAGTAGCGGTAGTGGTCCGGCTTGAACGGCCCTTCGACCGGGACGTTGATATAATCGGCCTGTTCTTGGCTCAGCTTGGTCAGCTTGGCCCCCAGCTTTTCCAAATGCAGGAACGCCA
>JBKBWB010000385.1:0-1796 GCA_046289215.1 Asticcacaulis sp.
GGATTTCTGTTTCGTGAGCGCCTGCTGAGCGGTGTTCCGGGCGGGCACGCCTCGGTCGCCCGGCTCAAGGCGACGGCCTATGGGTCCCTGGCCTGGACGGGTAAGGGGCACGCCACCGACAAGGCGCTTTGCCTTGGTCTGGCGGGCCAGCGGCCAGACAGTCTGGATCCGGACGTGTCCGAGGCACTGTTCGCTCAAATCCATTCTGAGAAGACCGTAACACTCAACGACGGACGCGCGATCGGCTTTGATCCGGCTACGGATGTGGTCTTTGATTATGAGATCACCTTTGAGGCCCATTCCAATGCCATGCGCTTTCAGGCCTTTGATGTGCAAGGTGCGGAACTGGCCAATGAGGTCTGGTATTCCGTAGGCGGAGGATTTGTGGTTCGAGAAGGCGATTCCGGTGCGGATAACGCCGAGCGTCCGCCTGTCCCCTTTGCCTATCGGTCGGCCGAAGACCTGCTGGCCATGGGTCAGGCCAGCGGTAAAACCATTGCCGAAATTGCCCTTCTGAACGAGAGCACAACGCGCCCCGAGCTTGCGGTGCTGGCGGACCTCGACAAGATTGCCAATGTTATGTTCGCCTGTATTGATCGGGGCCTGACCCAGGATGGACGCCTTCCGGGTGGGCTTAAAGTCGAACGTCGCGCCCGCAAAATCATGGACAGCCTTCAGGCGGACCGATCCCGCAATCTGCGCTCCCCCAACGAAGTGATGGACTATGTGTCTGTCTTTGCCATGGCGGTGAATGAAGAAAACGCTGCCGGGGGGCGGGTGGTCACGGCCCCCACCAATGGCGCAGCGGGCGTGGTTCCGGCGGTGTTGCGATATTATCGCGATTTCTGTGATGGCGATGTCAACGGTCTGCGGACCTTCTTGCTGGCGGCGACGGCGATTGGCGGGATCATCAAGCGCAATGCCTCGATTTCCGGGGCCGAGGTCGGCTGTCAGGGCGAAGTCGGGTCTGCCTCGGCCATGGCCGCCGCCGGGCTGGCAGCGGCCTTGGGCGGTTCCAATGAACAGGTCGAAAACGCGGCGGAAATTGCCATGGAGCATCATCTGGGTATGACCTGTGATCCCATTGGCGGCTTGGTGCAGATCCCCTGTATCGAGCGCAATGCGTTCGGGGCCATCAAGGCGATCAATGCGGCCTCTTTGGCTCTGCGCGGCGACGGGACGCATTTCGTCAGCCTGGATCAAGTGGTTGAAACCATGCGCCAGACTGGCCTCGATATGAACACCAAATACAAGGAAACCTCCCAAGGCGGGCTGGCCGTGAACGTCACGGAATGCTGACCGGCTTCGGGGGATAGAGGGAGGAGACCCCATGAAACGTTTGCTGATTTCTGCGGCGGCAATGGCCTTGTTGACCGGGTGTGCAGGCCTGATGCCCGACTTGCATAAAGCCCCGGCCGCAGAGGCTGCGCCGGTGCCCCCCGTGGCTGAGGCCCCGACCCCAGTTGCCGCGCCGACCGCTGAAGAGGCCAAGGCCTATGTGGCCGCAGCAGAGACTCGCCTAGCAGAGCTTGGCGAATATGCGGCGCGGGTTGCCTGGGTCCGGGCGACCAACATCACGTATGATACCATGTGGCTGGAAGCCAAGGCCAACGCCCAGCTGACCGAAGAGGGCGTCAAGTTTGCCATGGGGGCGGCCCGGTTCAATGACACCCCGGTCGATGAAGAGACCCGTCGCAAGCTGAACCTGCTCAAGCTGTCGCTCGTACTCCCGGCCCCGGATCGCGCCGGCGCCGCGACGGAAATGGCCGAGCTGTCGACCCGTCTGGACTCCACCT
>JBKBWB010000386.1:0-1796 GCA_046289215.1 Asticcacaulis sp.
ACCATAGGCATTAGAGCCCTTGATCTGGAGTGTCGCGGATTTGATCCCGGCCTGTTCACCCGATGTCTCTTCAATCAGGTCCACGCTCATGTCGTGGGCATTGGCCCAGCGCGTATACATGCGCAACAGGATCCCCGCCCAATCACAGGACTCGGTCCCCCCGGCTCCCGAATTGATTTCGAGATAGGCATCGTTGCCATCGGCTTCACCCGACAGCAGCGCCTCAAGTTCAGCCCGAGCGGCGCGATCCTTGATATGAGCAAGCTGCGCACGCGCTTCGGTCAGGGCGCCTTCGTCAGCCTCCATGTCGGCCAGTTCAGCATAGTCGATGGCATCGCGCAGCTCGCGTTCGAGCGCATAGACCGTCTCTATGCCATTCGCCAGCTTGGTCCGCTCGCGCATGATGGCCTGGGCCATCTCGGGCTTATCCCACAGGGTCGGATCCTCGACCCGGGCGTTTAGTTCGTCCAGGCGTCTGAGAGCAGGTTCCCAGTCAAAGACGCCTCCTGAGCAGTCCGATAGACTGCTCGATGTCCGCCGCAGAGGCTTCGACATCCGGTCGCATGAAATGCTCCATGATTGCAAAGGTCCGACGACGTCGAACCCGAGGGCGGGGGTCTAGCGTGCACACTGCCTGAGGGCAAGGCCTGACGGGACCGTCAGGCCAACAGAAGCCTCAGTACAGCACGTAGCTGTCTGCCTGTTCGACTGTCGGCTTCGGCGCCGGAGGCTGTTTTGCCGGCGTCTGTGAAACCTCGCCATTGCGCCAGACTTCGACATAGGGTCTTGGGCCATCCACACTCGGGGGCGGTGGCGCTACGACCTTGGGTTCCGTCCCCGGCCGGAAGGCCTCCAGATGGCCTCGAACCGAGACCATCACGGCGTCTTTAGGCGCTTTGAAGGGTTTCTTCGGCTTATCCTTGAGCACATCCTGAAGGAAATCGACGAAAATCGGCAGGGCCGCGGACGACCCGGTTTCGCCACTCCCCAGCGGCCGGTTTTCGTCATAGCCCACGAACACCCCGACCACGAGGTCCGGCGTATAGCCGACGAACCAGGCGCTGCGATATTCGTTGGTCGTGCCGGTCTTTCCGGCCACCGGACGATCCAGTACCTGCGCGCGAACGGCCGTTCCACGCTGGATCACCCCTTCGAGGTAGGACGTGATTTGATAGGCGGTGATCGGATCCATTACTTGCTCACCCGCCTGATTGAGGCGCGGTGATTCGCCGCCATCAAAGGCACGACCGCATCCGCCCGGACAGCGGCGCTTGTCATTATTGGCGATATTCTTGCCGTCGCGGTCATGTGCCACTTCGATCACATGCGGGTTTACGCGATAACCACCATTCGCGAAGGCCGCATAGGCTGCGGTAATCTTGTAAGGCGTCGTTTCACCAGAACCCAAGGCCATCGACAGCACCGGCTGCATGTCATCGACAACACCGTAGCGTATCGCCTTTTCCCGGATCGTCTTCATGCCAACGCGGTTAGCGAGGCGCACCGTCATGGCGTTGCGCGAGAGTTCCAGACCTTTACGCAAGGTTTGCGGGCCGTAATAACGACGTGAATAGTTCTTTGGACTCCAAACCTTACCATTGGCCCCTTTGAACGAGATCGGACCATCGACAACGATACTGGCAGGCGTGAAGTCGCCTTCTAGGGCTGCGGCATAAACAAAGGGCTTAAATGCGGACCCGGGCTGGCGGTAGGCTTGGGTCGCCCGGTTAAATTTCGACAGCGAAAAGCTATAGCCTCCAACCATGGCCAAGACGCGCCCACTCCAGGGATCAATC
>JBKBWB010000387.1:0-1757 GCA_046289215.1 Asticcacaulis sp.
GTGCGGGCTCAGGCCAAAGGGGTCATTGCCGTCGATACGGAAACCGATGCCTTGTCCTCGAGCCATGCCGGGCTCGTAGGGATCTCGCTGGCGGTGGCACCCGGCGAGGCCTGTTACATTCCTCTGGCGCACCGGACCGACGATGGGGGATTGGCCCTCTCTGGGGACACACTCAAGCAGATCCCGATAGAGACCGCGCTGGCGCTGTTGCGCCCGCTCCTGGCCGATCCGGCGGTGCTCAAAGTGGGTCAGAACATCAAGTATGATCTGGCGGTGCTGGGGCGCTATGACGTGCCGGTCCACCCGATCGATGACACCATGCTGATTTCTTATGTCCTGTCGGCGGGCCTGCACGGCCACGGTATGGATGAGCTGAGCCAGCGTTACCTCGGCCATACGCCCATCAGCTTTAAGAGCGTCACGGGCACCGGTAAGGCCCAGAAAAGTTTCGCCCTGGTCGAGCTGGACGCCGCTACGGCCTATGCCGCCGAAGATGCGGACGTCACGCTTCGGCTTTGGCGTCTGCTGAAGCCGCGTCTCGCTGCCGACGGGCTATTAAGCGTTTACGAGACGCTGGAGCGGGGCATGCCCGCCGTGCTCGCGGATATGGAAGTGGCCGGGATCCGCATTGATCCTGAAAACCTGCGCCATCTGTCCCAAACCTTTGGCGTCAAGATGCAAGCGCTGGAGACGGAAGCTCAGACCGTTGCTGGTCGCCCGTTTAATGTGGGCAGCCCCAAACAGTTGGGTGAGATCCTGTTTGACGAACTCAATCTGCCGGGGGGCAAACGCACCGCCAACGGCAGCTGGGGCACGGATGCCAGTGTGCTCGAAGAGCTCGCGGCGCAGGGCCATGCCTTGCCCCGGCTCTTGCTCGACTGGCGGGGTCTGTCCAAGCTCAAGAGTACCTATACGGATGCTCTGGTGGCGGCAGCAGACCCGAAGACCCAGCGCGTCCACAGCTCCTTTCAACTTGGCATCACCACCACAGGGCGCCTGTCCTCGACCGATCCGAACCTGCAAAACATTCCCGTGCGCAACGAGACCGGGCGATTGATCCGCAAGGCCTTTATTGCCGCTCCGGGCCATGTGCTCTTGAGCGCCGACTACAGCCAGATCGAGCTGCGGCTGCTGGCGCACATTGGCGACATTGCCCAACTGAAACGCGCCTTCGCCCAAGGGCTCGACATCCACGCCATGACGGCCTCGGAAATGTTCGGGGTTCCCGTCGAAGGGATGCCCGGCGAAGTGCGTCGTCGGGCCAAGGCCATCAATTTCGGCATCATCTATGGCATCTCCGCCTTTGGGCTGGCCAACCAGTTATCGATCCCCCAGGACGAAGCTGCCGCCTATATCCGCACCTATTTCGAGCGGTTCCCCGGCATCCGGGCCTATATGGATGACATCAAGGCCCGGGTGAAAGCGGACGGCTATGTCACCACCCTGTTTGGACGGCGGATCCATATCCCCGATATCAACGGCAAGGGCGCGGGCGTGCGCCAGTTTGCGGAACGTGCTGCGATCAATGCCCCCATTCAGGGCTCAGCGGCGGATATCATTCGCCGGGCGATGATCCGGATGCCCGGAGCCTTGGAAACGGCAGGTCTGTCCGCGCGTATGCTGCTGCAAGTTCACGACGAACTGGTGTTTGAGGTGCCCGAGTCCGAGGCCGAAGCCAGCTGCGCCCTGATCCGGTCCGTGATGAGCCGAGCGGCGGAACCGGCGGTCGCATTGAGTGTCCCGCTTGAGGTCGAGGC
>JBKBWB010000388.1:0-1757 GCA_046289215.1 Asticcacaulis sp.
CCAGGTCAATACCAAGGTCGGCATGACCTTTGCCGCCGGGTTGCGGGCGATCCTGCGCCAGGATCCGGATGTGGTGATGGTGGGGGAAATCCGCGATTCTGAAACCGCCCAGATCGCGGTGCAGGCCAGTCTGACCGGGCATTTGGTGCTGTCCACGGTCCACACTAACGATGCTGTGGGGGCGGTCACCCGTCTGACCGACATGGGCATTGAACCCTTCCTTTTGGCCTCCACCTTGCGCGTGGTTATCGCCCAGCGGCTGGTTCGGCGCCTGTGCGGCACCTGCCGTGTGGCCTATGAGGCCGATCCGGTGACGGCGGCGGCGCTGGCGGTCAAGCCGGGGATAACCCTTTATCGGCCCGCGGGCTGTGCCGATTGTAACCACACCGGCTATACCGGACGGACCGGCGTGTATGAGTGCGTGGTGGTGGATGATCCGCTGCGTCGCCTGATTGTCCAGGGGGCGGATGAATTGGCGCTGGCGGACCATGCCTTCCGAAACGCCCAGCGTCTGTCAGACAGCGTACGGGCTGCCGTACTTGAGGGCCTGACCGCCTATGAGGAAATGATCCGCGTGACCCGTTCGGATAGTGGTGGGCCGCTCGGCGAAGGGCAGGGGCCGCATGGCGCGGTTTGACTTTGAAGCGCTCGACCTGAATGGTCAGACCCGGACAGGGCGTCTGACCGCGCCCGATCGGGCCGGGGCCGAGGCGCAGTTGCAGCAACGCCGCTGGATGCCGGTCAAGGTGGTCGAGGTCGCCGACGCAAAATCCGACACTTCGGCGGGTACGGGCCTGAACGCCTTGTTTGCGCCGCGCTTTGGGGCCCGGGATCTGGCGCTGATGACTCGCCAGCTGGCGACGCTGATCGCCGTGGCTCCGCTCGAAGAGGCGCTGCGAACCCTGGCGGCCCAAGCGGAAAAACCGCACCTGCGAAAGATCCTTCAGGAAACCCATGCCGGGGTGCGCGAAGGCTGGCGTCTGGCCGATGCCATGGCCCGCCAGGGCGGGGCCTATCCGCCGCTTTACCGCGCTATGGTGGCTGCCGGTGAGGCCTCGGGCAGTTTGCCAGTGATCCTGGATCGGCTCGCCGACTATCTCGAACAGGACCAGGATCTGCGCGGCAAGATGACCGGGGCCTTGGTCTATCCGATTGTCCTGTCCTGTGTCGCGGTGCTGGTGATCATTGCCCTGATGACCTTTGTCGTGCCGCGCGTGGTCGACCAGTTTGCCAGCATGGGCCAGACCTTGCCTTTGCTGACCCGCATCGTCATCGGTATTTCGGATTTCATGCGCTTCTATGGCGGTTTCGTCACCATCGGCCTTGTGCTCGCCGGGATCTTGTTTGCCCGGGCCATGAAGCAGATAGCCTTTCGTCGACGGGTTGACCGACTGGTGCTGGCCTTGCCGCTGGTCGGCAAGCTGATCCGTGATCTGCATGCCGCCAGCATGGCGCGGACCCTGGCCACGATGATGGCTTCGGGCCTGCCGCTGCTGGAGGGCATCCGCATGACCTTGCCGACCATCCGCAACAGGATCCTTCATGAGGCGACGGCCCAGATGGCCGACGATATCCGCGAGGGCAGCAGCCTTTCGGTGGCCATGCGCCGGACGGGCGTGTTTCCGCCCCTGCTGGAATACATGGTCGCCAGCGGTGAAAACGCCGGGCGCGTCGAGCCGATGCTGGCCAAGGCCTCGGATTATATGGATCGCGAGTTCCGCACGGTGATTGCCACCTTCATGAGTCTGCTGGAACCG
>JBKBWB010000389.1:0-1754 GCA_046289215.1 Asticcacaulis sp.
GACATCCAGATGGCTGAAGGTGTGACCGCGACCCGCAGCATGTTCATCCTGTCGGACATCCGCGCCGAACGCTGAATGAAACGAAGGCGCGTCAATGCCGCGCTATGGCACGTGGCTCAATGAGGCTTAGAGACCGCGCCTTATTCACAAAATCGTCACATTTACCGCATTAACCCCGTTTCCCGCTTTACAGATTTAGGAATGAGCGCAGGCTGAAGGGTCCTGAAGAAAGGATCTGTCTATGCTCAGCATTGTCTTTAGAGACAGGCTGGACCGTTGGGGCCGCCGCATTTTTGCGACGGGTTTGGCGGCTCTGACCTGTCTCCTTGCCACCCCCATCCCTGCCAACTCAGCCCCAGCCAACCCGGCCCCAACCAACCCGACCACGACCCCGGATTGGATATCCGTTGAAACCCCGCATTTTCGCGTCACCGGGCGGACCTCCGAGACGCGTCTGACCCAACTGGCCCTGTCGCTCGAACAATTTCGCACGACCTTACTGGCCGATATACGCCCCACGCTCCACAGCCCAGAGCCCCGGTTTGAGCTGATCCTCGTGCCGCGCGAAAGCGACCTTTTGCGGCTGCGCCCCTCGCTGGATCCGGCCGCGACCGGTTTTTATGTCCCCGGCGAGCGCGATCACGCCGCCTTTGTCGCCGATCAGGGACCGGGGCCGGAAACCCGCCAGTTCGCCTTTCATGAATACGCCCACCACATCATGTTCCGTTACATGGTCGGCACCTATCCGGCTTGGCTGACTGAGGGCTTTGCGGAATATTACAGCACCCTGCGCCCAGTACCTGGCGGGGCGATCCTCGGCGAAGCCGCGCCCGAACGCCTGTCGAGCCTGACCACCGACGCCTGGCAGGATCTGATCCCGATGCTGTCCCAGGCCAATGCCGCCGCCCACACCCATGCCAACTACTACCCCCAGGCCTGGGCACTGACCCATTATTTTCTCAGCACGCCGACGCGCCAGCGCCAATTGTCGAGCCTGCTTCGGCTGACGGCGCTCGGACTGCCGCTCCGCGACGCGATGGAACGCGCCACCGGCCAATCACCCGAAGCCTTTGCCCAGACCCTGCGCCGCTATGTGCGGGGCTCCATCCCCACACGCCAGATCCGCATGGCCCGGACAACAGATATCCCAACAACGCGTCGGTCCCTGAGTCACGCCGAGGGTGCCCTAATCATGGAACATTGGCTCTATCGTTTGCCCCCCGCCCAGCGGGATCTCAAGGCCGCTATCAACGCCGCCCGCGCCCGCCTTGAGAGCCTGCCGGACAGTCTGGAGCGCAACCGGGTCCAAGCAAGTCTTTACCTTTTGGAGCACAAGCCCAACGCTGCCCTGGCGGTCATTCTGCCGTACATCCACTCAGGCCTGGCGACGGCTCTGGATCACCGCATGGTCGCCGATGCCTGGCAAGCCAAGGCTCAGAAGGCCGAAGCCGTGGATGATCAGGGCGCCTGGCTGCAGCAGGCCCGCAGCCATTATGACAGCGCCACCCAGCTCGATCCGCTCGACTATGGGGCTTTGGTCAGTCTGAGCCGCGCGGGCACAGCGCTCAAACGCATGGGGGTCAAGCTCGCCGATGACCAACTGAACCGGGACGCCCTGCGCCGTGCTCAGGCCATCGCGCCGCAATCGCCGCTGGTCCGTTCCCTCGCTGGCCCCCTTCCAGAGTACGACCATAATCTGGCCATCGAAGGCCCAGAGACCGAGTCCGAGACCGAGACCCTGGCGGTCAAGGCCA
>JBKBWB010000390.1:0-1744 GCA_046289215.1 Asticcacaulis sp.
AAGCGTTCATGTTTTTCATGACGAAAAAACCGGTCTGAAGGCGATTATTGCCGTGCACTCGACCGCGCGTGGTCCGGCGGCAGGCGGCTGTCGGATGTGGCCCTATGCCAGCGAACAAGCGGCGATGGAAGATGCGCTCAACCTGTCGCGCGCCATGTCCTATAAGAACGCTGTGGCCGATCTGGAACTGGGCGGTGGCAAGTCGGTGATCATCGGCGATTCCCGCACACAAAAGACCCCGGAACTGTTCGAAGCCTTTGGTCGCGCCGTGGATCGCCTGGGCGGGGCCTATTGGACCGCCGAAGACGTCGGGGTATCCCCGGCGGATCTGGCCTGTTCGCGCCGCACGACCCAATATGTGGCCGGTCTTGAAGGCACCCCGGCCTCGTCGGGCGATCCCAGCCCGGTGACGGCGGACGGGGTCTATCGCGGTACCCGCCTTGTCGCCCAAAAAGTATTCGGCAGCGACGATCTGTCGGGCCTGACCATTGCCGTCCAGGGTGTCGGACATGTCGGCGGTTATCTGTGTGACCATCTGGCCAAGGCCGGGGCCAAGCTCGTGATCACCGACGTCAATGAGGTCAATCTCAAGGCCGTGGCCGAGCGCACCGGCGCCAGCATCGTTGCGCCCGAGGCGATCTTTGATGTGGCCTGCGATATCTTTGCCCCGTGTGCGTTGGGCGGGGCCGTCAATCTCCAGACCCTTGAGCGGATCAAGGCTCGCGCCATTGCCGGGGCGGCCAACAACCAGCTCGGCGGGCCGGACGTCGGCCAGATCCTGTTTGAGCGCGGCGTGCTCTATGCCCCGGACTATGTGATCAATGGTGGCGGCATCATCAATGTGGCCGCCGAGATCAACGCCCTGAAGTCGGGCGGGGCCTATGACGCGGCCTGGGTCGAAACCAAGCTGCAACGGTTGATGGGGACGCTCGACGAAGTGCTGACGCGCTCGGCCGATGAAAAGCGCCCGCCGCATGTGGTGGCCGCCGAGATTGCCAAGGCCCGGATCCAAGCAGCGCTTGAGCTGAAGGCCGCGGCTTGAGGTTTAGGCCTGACGATAGTGAAAAAGCCCCGGTTCGCCGGGGCTTTTTTATTTCAGGCAAAGATCTGGCAAAAGCGGGGATCGAGGCGGACGTGGACGGTATCTCCGGCCTCGGGCGCGGTGAGGGCGGGCCAGTGGACGTGGGCCTCATGACCATTGGCGAGCAGCGTCAGATCACAGACAGCCCCGCGATAGCGGCTCTCGATCACCTTGGCGGTGACGCTGCCGGGGCTGCCGGGCTCGGCGGCAATCAGGCCTTCGGGTCGGACCGAGATCCGCACCGGGCCATCGGCGTGGTCGGGGGCGGCGAGCGGACCAAAGGCAGTGGTGGCCGTGTGCTGCTGCACCACGGCGGACAACAGGTTGGTTTCACCAAGTAGCCGCGCGGCGGTCTCGCTGACCGGATTGAGATAACAGGCACGCGGTGTGCCGGTCTGGAGCAGACGGCCCCCGGACATCAAGGCGATGTCATCCCCCATCGACAGGGCTTCTTCGGCATCATGGGTGACCAGCAGCACCGCCGCGCCGCTGGCGCGCAGGGCGGCCAGACTGGCGTCCCGGACCTCCTGACGCAGGCCGGTATCGAGGCCGGAAAAGGGCTCATCAAGGAACACCGCCGCCGGATTGCGGGCCAGGGCGCGGGCCAGGGCAACCCGTTGCTGCTCGCCGCCGGACAGGGTCTGGGGAAAGGCCTTTTCGCGG
>JBKBWB010000391.1:0-1739 GCA_046289215.1 Asticcacaulis sp.
CGCATTCGAAGCGGATTGGACCCCCGCCGTGGACCGCCTCAAGGACACGCGCAATATGTTCGTCCTCGGCCGCGGTCTGGGCTTTGGCGTTGCCCTCGAAGCGGCGCTGAAGTTCAAGGAAACCTGTGGGCTGCACGCCGAAGCCTTTAGTGCGGCAGAGGTTAAACACGGCCCCATGGCGCTGGTTGAGGCGGGCTTCCCGATCCTCGCTTTTGTCCAGAACGACGCGACTCACCAAGGCACGGACACCATTGTCGCCGAAATGATCCGCCGGGGTGCTGATGTGTTGCTGGCAGGATCAACCTTGCCGGAAGCCACCGTTCTGCCGGGGCCAGCGGCTCACCCTGCGATCGCACCGATGATCAGCATCCAGAGCTTCTATCGCATGGCGGCCACCTTGTCCGTGGCCCGCGGCTATCACCCGGACCAGCCGCCGCATCTGGCCAAAGTGACCGAGACCCGCTGATGACCCGGTTTGCTCTGACAAACGGTCAAATCCTGACCGACGATGGCTTTCGTGATGACCTCGCGGTCATTATCGGCGGCGCCCACATCGAGGCCGTTGTACCGGCCCATGACCTGGAGCCCGGCCTGAAGGTCCGCGACCTTGAGGGTCAATATCTGATGCCCGGCTTTATTGACATCCAGGTCAATGGCGGCGGCGGCGTCCTGTTTAATGACGAGCCCACCGTCGAGGGCATTGCCGCCATCGGCGCGGCGCACAGGACCTATGGGACGACGGGTTTCCTAACCACCTTGATCTCTGACCGTCTGGAGGTGGTCGAGGCCGGGATGCAGGCGACGAAATCAGCCATTGACGCAGGGGTTCCAGGTGTTCTTGGGATTCACGTCGAGGGCCCTTTCCTCAATGCCGATAAAAAAGGCATTCACAACGCCAGCCTGTTCCGTCCGCTGGACGACGAAGCATACGCGATCCTGAGCTTGAAGACCGGCGGTCAGACCCTGGTCACCGCAGCACCTGAAGCCAACCCGTTGCCCATCGTGCGGAAACTCGCGGACGCCGGGGTGCTGGTCGTTGCAGGTCACACCGACGCCAGCTTTGATCAGGCTCAAGCCGGATTTGACGCGGGTATGTGTGGGGTGACCCACCTGTTCAACGCCATGTCGCCGCTCAAGGCCCGCGAACCGGGCATGGTCGGGGCGGCGCTGATCAATGACCAGATCTGGTGCCCGGTGATTGTCGATGGCCACCATGTGCATCCGGCGACCTTGAAACTGGCGCTGAAGCTCAAGCCCAGGGGCCGACTGTTCCTCGTCACCGATGCCATGCCCAGTGTCGGACTCGAGGCCGATCATTTCGTGCTTCAGGGACGGAAGATCCATGTGGCTGAGGGTATGTGCCAGTCTGCGGACGGCACCTTGGCCGGGTCGGATCTGAATATGGCGGCAGCCGTCCGCAACACGGTCTCAATGCTGGGTGTTGATCTGGCCGAGGCCGCGCGTATGGCGGCGCTTTACCCGGCAGAGTTTCTGGGCCTTGCCCACGAGTATGGCCGGATTGCCCCAGGTTACCGGGCAAATCTCATATTATCAGACAAATTCGTCAATGTGACGGAATCCTGGATTGACGGGCGCGACACCGGTTGCCTACATCAGTCGCAGCAGCGCTCGATGTACATGCCGAAAGCCTCTCAATGACCGACACGCGTTTTTTTGTCCTGTTCGGGGCCACGGGTGACCTGGCCCAAAGGATGCTGTTTCCGTCGCTCTACTATCTT
>JBKBWB010000392.1:0-1739 GCA_046289215.1 Asticcacaulis sp.
TTGCATGACGCTTTTATTAACTACTGATCAATGGCCCGTTTGGGAAGACTATTTCGTCAACGCGGCCAGAGGGCCTAGCCCCAGAGCGCTGACTGGGGCGGAAAGATCACAGATCCGTCGTAAACCAGCCCCGGATGACGATCTTGTTTCAACAGCAACGGGCCGTCTAAATCAATCACTTGCGCGTACTGAGCGAATAAAAAAGCCGGGGCCATCGCCAAGGATGTCCCCACCATACAACCGGCCATAACGGTTAGGCCCAGTCTTCTCGCCTCCTGGGTGAGGGCCAGGGCTTCGGTCAGACCGCCAGACTTATCAAGCTTTACATTCAAGGCCTGATACCGCCGGGCTATAGACGCCAGCTCATACCGGGTATGCACGCTTTCGTCGGCACACAGGGGCACAGGCGTGTCCAGCCCTTCTAGGTCTGCATCCTCGGCGGCGGGCAGGGGTTGTTCTATCAGATCCACTCCAAGGCGGGCGCAGTCCGGCAAGATCCGGCGAAGGCTTTCGAGCGTCAGGCCTTCGTTCGCGTCCACAATCAGGCGACTTTGCGGGGCATGGCGGCGGACCGCTTCGATCCGGTCCAAATCATCCGGGCCCCCGATCTTGAGTTTGAGCAGCGGTCGAAACGCTGCTTGGGCCGCCTGTTGCCCCATGGCCTCGGGTGTATCGAGCGACAGAGTGTAGGCCGTCGTCAGAGGCTTAAGCGCCGCAAGCCCCGCCGTCTGCCAGGCCGGTATACCGCTTCTCTTGGCGTCAAGGTCCCATAGGGCGCAGTCCAGGGCGTTACGGGCCGCCCCGGCAGGCAAAAGGTGGTGCAGCGCCGTGCGGTCCAGCCCGGCTTCAATCGGATCACGCAGGGCTTCGATCTGAGCCAGCACCGAGTCCGGGCTCTCGCCATAGCGGCCATAGGGGACCGATTCTGCCTGTCCGGTTTGCCCCTCCTGGTGCAGGCGGACATGAATGACCCGGGCTTCCGTTTTTGCGCCGCGGGCAATGACAAACCGTCCGGCAATCGGCCAGGACTCTTCGGTCAGCTCAAGACGGACGGGGGGCATGGGGGGCAGCTCCGGAAAAACAACACCCCGGACCGAATGGGCCGGGGTGCTCTTTAAGCCAGATCACTGAGGGCGGTGTCTACCAGAAGGAAGATCCGCCCTGCATCGCTGATCAGCAGCTGGCGCAGCCGCTCGCCGGTGGTGTCCACCCGAAGCACGGCCTCCAGCGTGCGCTCGTTGCCTTGGATGAAGGCTTCAGCCTGATCGCGCAGGGTCCGATCGGTCATCATCCGCCGCGCCAACCGCCGGATCGCTGCCGGGGCGACCCGGCGCACGGTGGCCCGGGCCCCGTCATCATCCCCGTCAAGGATCAGCTCGACGCAGTCTTCGACACGGGCACGGTTCAACAGCGCATGGGGATCAATGCCCATGCTGCTGATATCATTTAGAAAACGCGGGTCCGCCTCAAGGGTTTCGCGCGGGGCATCACGGCCAGGGTCCCGCGCGGCGGCGGCCCGGTCTTCGGCTCGGCCTTCGAGCCCATTGAGCAGATCCCGCCAGGACCAGCCTTCTGCGGGGGGCTCAGGCTCTTGTGGGGTAGCCTCTACCGGGGTCATACGCAGGCGCTGCTGACGCGGCGCTGGATCGGCCACCGGCTCAGGCCGCGCCGGAGCGGATCTGGTCGGTTCAGACCGGACAGGATCCGGTCGAGTGGGATCCGTTCGATTAGGGTCCGGG
>JBKBWB010000393.1:0-1729 GCA_046289215.1 Asticcacaulis sp.
GGGCTTACGCACCGGCGTCTCCGCCCGCTCCAGCGCCTTGACCACCAGCCCCGGGGTCAAAAGTTGCGGCAGGATTTCCGGCGCCCCGCCCCCGGCGGGATAAACGAGATAGAGTGGCACACCGGAGCGGCCATGTCGGGCCAGTTCTGCGGCAATCATGTCATCGCGGTTGGTCCAGTCCCCGACCAGATAGGCCGTCCCCGTCCGCTTCAGTGCCTGTTCAACATCGCGAGTTTCCAGCGCCACCTGCTCATTGACCTTGCAGGTCACGCACCAGGCCGCCGTCAGATTGACCAGCACGGGTCGCCCTTCCGCCCGCAAGGCCGCCAGGGCCTGGGGCGTAAAGGGGCGGGACTCGAGCTTGCCCGGCGCAGCCTTGACGGGGCCGGAGGCTGGAACCGGAGCCATCAGCGCGCCCGAAACCATCAGGCTGAGCGCCCCGGCCACGGACAGGGCCGACGCCGTAAGCGCCACCAGACCGCCCTGACCCACCGCGCGCTGACGCTGCCAGACGCCAAACAGATAGAGCCCAAACGCCAGCACCAGCGCCGAGGTCAAAAGATTAGCCAGCGCCAGACTGCCGGTCTGTTCGGCAAACACCCACAGCATCCAACCGGCGGCTCCATACATGGGAAAGGCCATAATCTTACGGAACCCATCCATCCACGGCCCGGGACGCGGCAAGGCGCGCAACAGCGGCGGCGTGAGGCTGAGCAAGACGAACGGCAAGGCAAACCCGAACCCCAAGGCCGCAAAAATCCCGAGCGAGATCAACGCAGGCTGCACGAGCGCAAACCCGACGGCCCCAGCCATGAACGGGGCTGAACACGGCGCGGCCACCACCACCGCCAGAGCGCCGGTGAAAAAGGCCCCCATCAGTCCGCCCTTGGCCTGAAGCTCACTGCCTGCCGACTGGACCGACAAACCAGCTTCAAACACCTTGGACATGTTCAACGCCACAGCCAGCATCAGCAGGGCCAGTGCCCCGGTGGCAAAAGGCGATTGCAGCTGAAAGCCCCATCCGGCGGCTTCACCGGCGGCGCGGGCGGCAATCAGGATCCCTGCCAGCCCCAGGAACGTCACCAACACCCCGGCCAGGAACATCAGACCATGCAGCCGCGCCTCGCTGAGATCACCGCCACTGCGAACCAGCGCCGTCGCCTTCATCGACAGCACCGGGAACACACAGGGCATCAGATTGAGGATCAACCCGCCGAGGAACGCCGCCCCGGCCGCCAGCCACAGCCCTGCCGCGCCCTCGGGGAACAGGCCCGCAGCCTGATTGGCCTCTGCTTTTTCGGCATCCAGCGCCGCCGCATCCCGCAGGGTTTGGCCAGATGTCATCGGCAGTGGCGCCCCCGCAGTCGCCGTAATCTCAAACGCGGTGCCATCGGCGAGCGCCAGCACCCCGTGAAGCGGGGCCTTAAAGCCCTTGTCGAGCGTCAGGCCAAGGGACAGGCCCGCCTCGCCCTGCTCTACGCTCTGGGCTGCCGTGTGCACGACCTGGCGGCCTTGATTGGCAAAGAAATAAGCCCCGTTCAGATCGCGTCCGGTCAGTTCCGAACCCGACAGGCTCATACGCCCGGTGGTACCGGATGGCGTGATCCGCGCCTCGATCGCCGACGGCTTGGGCGCTTCGGCCAACATCCGCGTCAAGGCCTTGCCATGGACCGGATCCGGCTTGGCGGGGCCATCGGCAATCGGCAACGACAGACTGACATCCGCACTT
>JBKBWB010000029.1:0-12329 GCA_046289215.1 Asticcacaulis sp.
CTGGGCCCAGAATGCGGAGATCTTTGGCGGCGATCTGGCCCTCAGTTTCCGCCTGACCTTCCTAAACAAGTGTGACGAGCTGGAGCGCCCGACCCTGGCAGAGTTCTTCCAGCGGGCCTTTGGCGAAGAGCTGCCCGAAAGCGCCCTTCGGGTCCGCGTCGCCTGAGGCGCTTTCCAAGGCCTTGTTTAGGCTAAAAAAAGCAACCCGCCGGAGCGCATCCGGCGGGTTTTTTGTCAGGCATATCAAGGCCTTCCCCGGCAGCGAGGCCGCCGGGGAAGGGTCTTGAAGACTTAGTGCTTGTAGTTGAAGCCCACGTAGAACCGGCGACCGAACATGTCGAAGGTGTCGGCACCTGTGGTCGAGCCCAGCCATTGCGGAGGGGTCTCGTTGAAGGCATTTACTACGCCCCCACGGATCGTCAGATTCTTGCGCGCTTCCCAGCGGACCGAGAAGTCATGCTGGATCGAGTTGCCCGTCTTTCTGAACTTGTCTTCGCGGTTATCCGGGTTGCTCCGCAGAACATCGATGTCGATCAGCTCTTGCGAGCCAACAAAATCCATATTCCAGAAGAAGCTCAAAGTCGGCTTGTAGTTCCAGGCCACATTGGTCCCAAAGCGCAGTTCCGGCGTCTCCAGGGTTTGCGTGTAATCGGTATGCAGACCCGGCTGATCGATATTGGTATAGGCGCGGTTAAACTGCTCGTAGGTCCCACGAAGAGTGACGTTCAGGTTCCCAAGGTCGCGTCCGAAGACGTTCTTGAGCGGGGCCCGGTGCTGGACCGTGAAGTCCAAGCCCTGGGTTTCAAAGCGAGCGTAGTTGAACGAGCCCTGACGGAAGAACACGACTCTGTGCTCATTTGCGGGATCGCGGGTAATGTTGCCACAGGCCGCAGGGTTAAGAGCAGCAGTGTCAACGCACTGGTTAACAAGGGTTTGAGCCCCGATCGCAGCGATCGCGTCATCAATCTGGATATTGTACCAGTCAAACACGATCGTCGTACGCGGCAAGAAGGCGGGGTTCAGGATAACGCTCAGAGTCTTTGACTTCGAGGTTTCCGGCTTCAGCAGCGCGTTGCCGCCCAGGACGCCTGGAGGCGAACCGGAATAGGTCATGGTTTGATTGGCCGGGATGCCCAGAGCCGCGCAGTTCTTGATACGATTTTCTCTGATTGCCGTATTGGTCGTATTCTGAATGTTACGGCTGTCACAGGGGTCATTGATTTGAGCGAAAGTTTGCGTGAACGGGGCAAAATTTTCGTTCAGGTTCGGGATCCGCGTTGCGAACGCGCGCGTGCCGCGGAACTTCACCTGATCATTGACCTCCCAGAAGAACTGGGCCGAATAGGTCTTCACTTTTCCAACCGTGGAGTAGTCTGAGCGACGAACGGCTCCGCTGAACTCGAGGCTCTTGGCGAAAGGAACATCCTTCAGCAAGGGAAGCTTCATTTCAGCAAAGGCTTCTTTGGCCTCGTATTTGGCCAGTTTAAAGTCCGGTCCGGTGTTCAGGAACAGGACGCGCGAGCCTGTATCGGCATCACGGCCTTTGCCTTCGGTGGTTTCTTTGCGCCATTCTAAGCCCATGGCCAGTCCGATCGAGCCGGCACCCCAGAAATCCCACAGTTCACCGCCGAAGAAGGCTAGAGCATTCTGCTGGATATTCTCGTGTGAAACCTTGATCGAGGCATCATACCACTGACGCGCCTTGGCATCGAACTGACCGTTCCCAAAGATGTTGAACGGGACGCAGCCCTTTACATCCGGGTGGTTGGCATCCAGAACGCCTGTGCCACGGAACTGGTCAGCAACGGTCTTGCCACCAGCCGTCAAAACGCTGACGCGGCAGACAATTTCACCCTTTTTGCCATTTACGACCCCAGCCGTATCGACGACTGCGTCAGCGGCATGCACATAACGCGGCACGTCCAGAGCAAATTCCTGGTTCTCGTTCTTGACCGAGCCACGGGTGTAGCTGACTTCCCAACCCGGGTTCTTGAAGAAGAGGACGTTATCGTGCTCACCCTTCAACGACACGACGTAACGGTTGACCGTACGGGTGTTCAGCTGATCACGCAGCGGACCAAAGTTTGTGAAGTAGGCGCGCTGGTCTGCAACGGTTCCGGTAACAACGCCTGCTGCATTGTAAATCGAGCGAACGTTGTTCTGGATCGCTGTGCGGAGTGGTGTGCCCAGGTAAGCGTTATCAAGGCCAATTTGGAATACGTTGAAACCAAGCACATCCGTATTGCCCTTGGGCAGGCCATTTTCACACTTGGCTTTATCAGCAGCGATGGCCGCTGCAGATGTGCCGGAAACAGTACAGCCCACGATCACATCAAAGAAGCTGCCCTGACCATTATCAAAGGTTTCTTCCTTGACGTGCTTATACTCAGCGTAGCCTGTGATGCTGTCATTGAACTTGAAGTTCAGGCCAACTTGAAAGCGGTCAGCGGTCGATTCCGGCACACGGCTGCCCTGGTTGAATTCGGTGCCGACGTTGAGACCATCTCCGCCGATGACCAAAGTACGACCCGTACCGGCGGCAATCTGATAGCTTCCAAAGTTCGCCAGACGCGGCGTACCGTCCGGATTGAACATGTAGGTCAGCCCCGGTTGCGGGCGGAAGCAGTTCGAGCTGTTCAGCGAGCAGCTGATCAAGGCGATATCCGGATCGCTGGCCGGGGAGGGCTTCAGGCCGTTGGCCAACACCAAGGTGCCGCTATACATACGACCCAGATTGCGAAGGCCGCAGAACAGTTTGTTGTCGAGGTCATTGTCGTTCGGGCTGGCGGTCGGGTCTAGGTCGTCATTGACCAGAAGACATGCGTCCTTGCGCCATTTCATGTCGCTGTCTTTGACTTGCTGAGCCTCTTCCCGTTCATAGGAGAAGTAGGTGTTCAGTCGGTCATTGAAGAAGTTTTTGCCAGCAAGAACTGAAATACGCTTTTGCTGTTGACCTTCTTTGTTGATTTGGGCCACCGAGCCGTCAACTTCGATACCTTCGAAGTTTTTCTTCATGACGTAGTTGATAACGCCGGAAACGGCGTCAGCACCATAAAGCGCAGATTGACCACCCGTGGTAACGTCGATGCGTTGAATCAACAGGCGCGGGATCGAGTCAACGTCAACGGCCAGGCTGCCCTGGGGCGCGCCGACATGGCGTTTGCCGTCCACAAGAACGAGTGTCCGGGCCGTGCCGAGCTGGCGAAGGTTCAGAAGCGACAGGCCGCCGTCGTTCAGATTGTTACCGGTCGTATCTTCTGGAACGAACGAACCCGAGAGGGCCGGGATGTCAGCGAGCTGGTCAATAATGTTGGGCTGGCCGTTCTGAAGCAGGCTATCCTGAGTAACCTGAATCAGTGGGGCCGGGGCATTGGCGGGGTTACGGCGAATACGCGAACCCGTGACCACGACTTCCTGTACTTGAGCTGCGGGCTGAGCCGCAGGCTGCGTCTGTGCGAAAGCGGGGATAGCCCCAAGCGTTGCGACGGTGCCGATGGCGGACGTCAGCAAAAGCGAATGATGCAATTTCAAAGCAATGCCTCCTGATGATTTTCGTTCAGTTTTCGCCGTTAATATACGTATAACGCGAATTTTACGCAGTCACGGCCCCAAACTGTGCGTGGGTTGCAGGCATTAAGCGTCGGCTTGTCCTCTCATTCAAACATTTAAAGCGGCAATTGTGGCGTGTGTCTGATGTTTCTGTTTCAGGTGTGACTTTTATGTGTCTGAAATTAAACAATTATTTAAACAGCTAAAGTGTAGCAAGCGTTGCAAAGTAATGATTGAAACTAAAGATTTGGTAAAAATGATCAAGATCAATGACGTTGCTTCTTGAAACGTGAAAACTCTTTGCTCGAGCAGAGTCGGCAAATTGCAAAAATAAGATCTTATTCCTGCAAGCTATTATATTGAGGTTCTGGAGAGGGTTGCAAAACTATTCATGGTATGCGGAGAAAATTGCAACTATAAGCATGCTGGCAATATAAATACCAAAAAAAATACTTAACTGACTTGAAGCTTGTCGTTCCGGCGCGCGGGGCGCGTGGAACGGCGTTTGTCGCTGAAATTTTGACCCAGGGTCAGAGCGACTGAGGTGATGAATCACGCAAGAGACAATCAGAACGAAAAAGGCCCGGAGCTTTTGCTCCGGGCCCAGATCTCGCACCGAACTTAGTGCTTGTAGTTGAAGCCGACGTAGAACCGGCGACCGAAGAGGTCGAGGTTATCCGCCGAAGTGTTGCCGAGCCATGCGGCCGGCTCTTCGTCGAAGGCGTTAACCACGCCAGCACGCAGGGTCAGGTTTTTGCGCGGTTCCCAGCGGACCGAGAAGTCGTGCTGAACGAACTTACCGGTGGTCAGGAACTTGACTTCGCGGTTGTCGCTGTCGCTGCGGAGCAGGTCAATGTCCGCGATTTCCTGGTTGCCCTGGATGTCCATGTTCCAGAAGAAGCTCAGGGTCGGCTTATAGTTCCATGCTACAGTGGTCGCGACACGAAGGTTCGGCAAGCCGACGCCTTGAGTGTAGTCCGTGTGCAGGTTCGGGAAGTCGATGTTCGTGTATTCACGGTTGAAGAACTCGTAGTTACCACGCAGCGAGAAGCGCATGTTACCGAGGTCTTTGCCGAACACGTTGTCGAGCGGCTGGCGATAGTTAAAGGTAAAGTCGACACCTTGAGTTTCGAACTTGGCATAGTTCAGAGACCCTTGGAGGAACGAGCTCATCTTGAACTGGTCAGCCGGGTTGCGGGTGATCAGGGCGCAGGCGCGGGCGTTGACTTCAGCTTGGCTGACGCACTGGTTGGCCAGGGTCTGGGCCGAAATCGACGAGATCACGTCCGAGATTTCGATATTGTAGAAGTCGAACACGAACTGTGTGCGGGGCAGGAACTTCGGCGACATGATCACCGAAACCGTCCGCGACAGCGAGTTTTCCGGCTTCAGTTGCGGGTTGCCCCCGTTGAAGCCCGGAACGCCACCCGTGTAGGTCATGCGCTGACCGGTCGGAATACCGATGGCGGCGCAGTTCTTGGTGCGGTTGGCGCGCACGACCGGATCGGTGGTGTTCTGGATGTTCAGCGCATCACAGGGGTCCACAAAGCCGTTGGCAAAGGTCTGGGTCAGCGGAGCAAAATTCTCGCTGAGGTTCGGGATCCGGGTCGCGAGACCGCGGGTATAACGGAACATCAGCTCGTCATTGACGCGCCACAGAGCCTGGAAGGAGTAGGTATCCACCTTGCCGACGGTCGAGTAGTCCGAGGTACGAACAGCGCCGCTGACTTCGAGGTTCTTGGCAAAACGCATATCCTTGAGCAGCGGAATACGCAGTTCGGCAAAGGCTTCCTTGGTCTCATACTGAGCTTTTTTGAAGTCAGCCCCAGTGTTGAGGAACAGCAGGCGGTCGCCTGTGGACGTTGTGCGGCCCACGCCTTCGGTTTGTTCCTTACGCCATTCGATCCCGAACGATGTGGCGATCGCGCCTGCACCCCAGAAGTCCCAGAGTTCGCCGCCGAAGAAGGCCATGGCGTTGTCCTGGATGTTGGTATGGGTCACGTCGATCGACGCGTCGAACCACTTGCGGGCCGCAGCGCCGTTCTGACCGCCTTCACCAAACAGGTTGAAGGGCACGCAGCCTTTGATTTCCGGGTGGTTCGGATCATAGTTTCCACCCCGGAAGCCGTCAGGAATGGCGACGCCTTGCTTGGCCAGCAGCTGGACGCGGCAGACGATTTCGCCGGCCTTGCCGTTGACGATCCCAGCGGTATCCACCACGGCATCCGCACCGTGCTTGTAGCGGATCACGTCGAGGCCGAATTCGTTGTTCTTGTTCTCAAGCTCGCCGTGGGTGTAGCTCAGTTCCCAGCTGACGTTGTTGAAGAACAGCATGTTGTCGTGGTCGCCCTTCAGGCTGGCGACATAGCGCTGCACGGTCCGGACGTTGGTCTGGTTACGCAGCGGGCCAAAGTTGGTGAACAGGGCGCGCGGATCCGCGATGGTTCCGGTTACAGCGCCAGCCGAGTTATAGATGGTGCGGACGTTGTTCTGGATCTGGGTGCGGATGTTAGCCGGAAGGTAGGCGTTGTCGAGGCCGATGTTGAAGGCCGAGGTCGCGTTACCGGTCGTCGGGACAGCCGTCGCGGAGACAGGCGAAATCCCGATGTTGAAGAACGAACCCTGACCCGCGTCAAAGGTCTCTTCTTTGACATACTTGGCTTCGACGTAACCGGTGATGTTGTCGCTGAACTTGAAGTTCAGGCCGGCCTGGAAGCGCTGGGCCTCCGTGCTCGGTACCCGGCTGCCTTGCGAGAACTGGGTGTTGATGTTGAGGCCGTCGCCGCCAACGGTGAGGAAGCGGCTGGTGCCAGGACGGGTACCGAAATTCGCCGCACTGGCGGTGCCGTTTTCGGCGAACACATAGGCATTGCCCGGGTTCGGGAAGAAGCAGTTTGAGCTGAAGCCCGAGGTGGTGCAGCTGAAGAAGGCAATATCCGGATCGGTCGCCGGTGACGGTTGCTGACCGCTGGCCACGACCAGCAGGCCGCCGTAGGGGCGTGACAGGTTGCGCAGGCCGCAGACGAGCTGGTTGTCGAGCACGCCATCCGGGGTCTGGGCGTTCGGATCGGCATCGACCGTGATCAGACTACAGGCGCGCTGGCGCCAGTCGACGTTGGCGTCCTTGACTTCTTCGCCCTTTTCATATTCGGCCGAGAAATAGACATTCAGGCGATCGTCAAAGAAGTTGTGACCCACGAGGGCCGACAGGCGCGATTGCGTTTCGCCGTTCTGGTTGATCTGGGCGTAGGAGCCATCGACTTCCACACCCTGGAAGTTCTTCTTCATGATGTAGTTGACGACACCCGACACGGCGTCCGCACCATAGAGGGCCGACTGGCCACCCGTGGTGATATCAACACGGTCAACGAGCAGGCGCGGAATCGAATCGACGTCGACCGAGAGGCTGCCTTGCGGGGCACCGACGTGGCGCTTGCTGTCCACCAGAACCAGGGTCCGGGCCGAACCCAAGTTACGCAGGTTGAGCAGCGACAGACCGCCGTCGTTCAGGTTCGAACCGGTGGTATCTTCCGGCACCACAGAACCCGACAGAGCCGGAATGTCGGCCAGTTGGTCAATGATGTTCGGCTGACCCGATTGCAGGAACTCGTCGCGAGTGACCTGAATCAGCGGTGCGGGAGCATTGGCCGGGTTACGGCGGATACGCGAACCGGTCACCACGACTTCTTGAACGGGGGCGGCAGCGGGGGTGCCCGAGGTCTGGGCAAATGCCACCGGGGCTACAGCCGAAGCCGCAACGACACCCACGGCGGTCGAGAGAAGCAGTCTCGATTGGGTTTTCATTTCTGAGCCTTGTCCTTTTCCATCCTCACACCGCTTGGCGCTTTTTTGCCTTAATTGTGACCGTTGGTTTGTTTTTGCCGGTCGTAATTTCAGGCAGCGCTTTCGCCAGTGCTCTTTAGAGGGCCTATTTAAATGACGGCATTTTTGCGTTCGCAACCAATTTGGCGCGCAGACTGTGTGTTTTTGGGGCCTTTGTAAAAAGGCGTTGCTTTTATGTCGCTTTTGTTACGATAGAGTCTATTTTTTACAACCAACGGTGTTATTTGAATCAAATGTCAGGTTCGAAAATTTTTCGATGGGGTTTGACTCTGTAATCTTTCGTAAGGCAAATGTCTTATAAGTTATATTGTTGGTATTATTGAGTAAAAACCATCGGCAATCTACCTCATGAATTGTACAATGCTAAATTTATTCAAATTAAAATATATTTAATATTTTAAATGCTTTTATTTTTATATTTCCAAAATGTAATGAATTATTTTTATATATTGCGTAGTCGGTTATATTTTCTAAATTGGTATCCTTTTGGTGTGCATTGAAAACTGAAATTTATGACTGACGGTCATTTGAAGTGTGGTCAAACTCTGGCGGCAATGTGGCAAGGAAAACCCGGTTATGGTTTTGCGGCTTGCCACTTTTGGGATGTCTGGCGCTAATGGATTTAATCGGACATTGAGTCCGATATCTTTGATGATCGCGCCAGTGCGTTGCAGAACCTTGCATAGTCGCGGGCAGAATTAGGGGGCCAATATGGATCGTCGTAAGTTTGTATCTGCGGTGGCGGGCGGCGCCACGGCTGCATCGACCTTGTCGGCAACCGCGTCTGCGCGTCCGCGTCGATTGAAGCCGAGTGACACGGTCCGAATCGGGATTATCGGGACGGGGATGCGGGCGCAAAGCCTGATGCCCTTGCTACTGGTGCGCAAAGATGTCGAGATCGTCGCCCTGTGTGACATCGAACCGCTGATGCTGGCCAAGGCGCTTGGGATCATCGCAGCGTCGGGTCGCACCCCCCCCAAGACCTACACCGGTGCGCCGGATGTGGCCTATAAAAAGCTGCTGGAGCATCGGGGCTTGGATGCCGTCATCATTGCCACGCCCTGGGAATGGCATGCGCCGATGTCGATCGCGGCCATGGAGGCCAAGATCCCTGTGGCCTGTGAAGTGATCGCCGGGGTGACGCTCCAGGATCACTGGGATGTGGTGGCGGCGCATGAACGCACCGGCACGCCCTATATGGTGCTGGAGAACGTCTGTTATCGCCGGGATGTGATGGCGGCCCTGCGGATGGTGCGCGAGGGCCTTTTCGGCGAGATGGTCCACCTTCAGGCGGGGTATCAGCACGATCTGCGGGCGGTGAAATTCAACAGCGGTGATCCCGCCAAACCCTATGGCGGCGGGGTCGAGTTTGGCCCCAAGGGTTGGTCTGAAGCGCGCTGGCGCACCCGTCACTCGGTCGAGCGCAATGGTGAGCTTTATCCGACCCACGCCATCGGGCCGATCGCCAACTATATCGATCTGAACCGGGGTAACCGCATGGTGTCCCTGTGCAGCTTTGCCTCCAAGGCCCGGGGGCTGCACGACTATATCGTCAAGACCGGCGGGGCCGATCATCCCAATGCCAAGGCCCAGTTCAAGCTGGGCGATATTGTCACCACCTCGATCGGATGTGCCAACGGCGAAACCCTGTTGCTTCAGCATGATACGAGTCTGCCACGGCCCTATTCCTTGGGCTTCCGCGTGCAGGGGACCCAAGGCCTGTGGATGGATGTCAACCAGTCGGTTCATGTCGAGGGCAAGAGTGCGCCCCACCGCTGGGATAAGGCCGCAGACTGGTTCAAGGCCTATGACCATCCGCTCTGGACCCGCTGGGAAACGGAGGCCGCCGGGTCCGGCCATGGGGGGATGGACTTCTTTGTCATCCATGCGTTCATTGAAGCGCTGCGCAATGGCGCCCCTATGCCGTTGGATGTCTATGACGGGGTATCCTGGAGCGCCATTACGCCCTTGTCGGAACAGTCGATTGCCGAGGGCAGCAAGACCTTGGAGTTCCCGGACTTTACCCGGGGGCGCTGGAAGGATCGCAAACCGACCTTTGGCTTTAGCGACGCCTATTAAGACCTGAATAGATCTGGCGGGCGGGGGTGACGCGGGGCGGTGAGGTCGCTATTTAGGGACTATGTCCACCCCCGTCTCCCGCTCGGTTTCCGTTCCCCCCGCACCCTCGGCTGCCTCGGCCCGTCAGGCAGAGCCCTTCAAGCGGGCGCTGGTCCAGGCGACCCGTTCGCTGGCGGAATCGCCTGAGCTGGACATTACCTTTGGGGCGGATGGCCCGCGTCTTGTCGGGCAAAAAGCGGTCTTGCCGCACCCCCCTCGGGATATGTCCGCCGAACAGGCGGCGCAGTTGCGGGGCCAAGCTGACCGTCTGGCCTTACGCGTGGCGCATCACAGCCCGAGCCGCCACGCGCGGGGCCGTCCGATGGACCCAACCAGCGGCGATGTGTTCGATGGCCTCGAACAGGCGCGCCTTGATGCCATTGGTACGCGGGCTCTGGGTGGGGTGGCGGCCAACCTCCAGGCCGCGCTGACCTATCAGGTGGAAAAGTCCGGGATCGGCCGGATCGAAGATCGCACCCGCTTACCCCTCGGGGATATTGTCGGCCTTTTGGCACGTGAACGTCTGACGGGGATCCCCAGTCCCGAGGCCGCCTTGCCGACGGTCAATCTGTTGCGCGGCGAGATCGAGTCCAAGGCCGGGCGCGATCTGGATGCGCTGATGGAGGCCTTGCACGATCAGGAGGCCTATAGCCGTCTGGCCCGTCAGATCCTCAAGGATCTGGGCCTTGTCGACGATTCGGCCGATGCCGCTGACGAGGAAAGCCCCGAGGATGGCGAGGACGACCGTCCGCGCGATGCGGAGGAGCCGCCCGAGCCGGAGGACGAGGACTCTGAGAGCGAAGGCGGGGAGGGGGATAGCCAGTCTGGACCCGATCAGGCCCCGCCGGAACCCACGCCGCCCGAACCCTCGACCGCCCAGGAGGGCCAGGCCGAGGCCAGCCCCGACGGCGACCAAACTGGCGAAGCTGAGGGCAAGGAGGGGGCGGCCCCGAACCACACCCCTCCTCCGGACAGCGGCAAGGCGAGCCCGTACCGGGTCTTTACCTCGGCTTATGATGAAGTGATCGCGGCCGATGCCCTGTGCGAGCCCGAGGAACTGGAACGCCTGCGGGCCATGCTGGATCAGCAGCTGTCGAACCTGTCGCAGGTGATCAGCAAACTGGCCAACCGGTTGCAACGCCGTTTGATGGCGCAGCAGAACCGCTCCTGGAGTTTTGACCTTGAAGAGGGGATCCTCGACGCAGCCCGCTTGACCCGGGTCATTACCGAACCCAGCGCGCCCTTGTCGTTCAAGCAAGAGCAGGACGCAGAGTTTCGCGACACGGTCGTGACCTTGTTGATCGATAATTCCGGGTCCATGCGCGGACGGCCGATCATGGTCGCCGCTGTCTGTGCCGACATTCTGGCCCGCACGCTTGAGCGCTGCGGGGTCAAGGTCGAGGTGCTGGGCTTTACCACCCGCGCCTGGAAGGGCGGTCAATCGCGCGAGGCCTGGGTCAAGTCCGGCAAGCCTGCCCAACCGGGGCGACTGAATGATCTGCGCCATATTATCTACAAGGCGGCGGATGCGCCTTGGCGCCGGGCGCGTAAGAACCTCGGCTTGATGTTGCGTGAAGGGTTGCTCAAGGAAAACATCGACGGCGAGGCATTGGTCTGGGCGCATTCGCGGCTGTTGGCCCGCCCTGAAGCACGCCGGATCCTGATGGTCATTTCTGACGGCGCGCCAGTGGATGATTCGACCCTGTCGGTCAATTCCGGCACTTATCTGGAAAGCCACTTGCGGGCCGTGATCGGAGAGATTGAGACCCGAAGCCCCGTTGAGCTGCTGGCGATCGGGATTGGTCATGATGTGACCCGCTACTATCGTCGCGCCTTGACGCTGGTGGATGTAGAACAGCTGGGCGGGGCCATGGTCGAAAAGCTGGCTGAGTTGTTCGAGACGCGCGTGCGCACCACAGATACCAAAGGGCTGGCGCGCGAACGCGGTGGCGTTTTGTCCCCTGCAGGCTCAGCTGGGGGCGCCGTATCCACGACTTTGAAAGGATTGCGGCGCACAACCGGAGAAGAAGTCGCACGCCCGTCACGCTGATCGGCTAGACGACGGTCGGAGGCTTCGGATGCGACAGAAAGACATTGGTCGGATCGCGATTTTGTCCGTATCGGTGCTGGCCCTTATGGGGTTTGGCCTTGGGGTGGTCACGGGCCGACAACTGCGTCCCCCGTTGCCGGATGCGTTTGCAGAAGGTGAGGCTCCGGTATTGCGGGTGACCGTTCCGCTCACGCCTTTCCCCCTTCGGTCGGATGCGAGACCCCGGGAGCCCGCCTCTGATCGGGTTGGTGCCCTGATCTATCGTGGCGGTTTATCCTTTTCGATGGCGCAAAGCGCGCGACTGGGCGGGGTGTCAGCGCTCCACGTTCGCGTCCGACCCAATGGTCAGTTACAGGTGGTGGGTCTGTCGGACACGGGCGATTGGCTCGCCATGGCGCTGCCTCAACCGGAACAATGGGCCGTGCCGGATCAGGAGACTGTCCTACACCTTGGTTTTCTTCAGGATGCAGACGGGCGACCTTACTTGGATAAGCGCGCAGGCGATGCCGAATCGCTGGCTGTGGATCCGGCAACGGGGACCGTGTTCGTCGGCTTTGAGCAGAGCCACAGGATCCAGCGCTATCCCGTCCCCTCGGGACTGAGCGGGCGCGCCGAAACTCAGGTCTTGACGAACCTGCCGTCCATGCCCCGCAACCGAGGCTTTGAGGCTCTGACGGTGGGGCGTGCCCCCTCGGGGGCGTCCGTCTTGTTGGCGGGGACTGAGGACGGGGATCTCTATGACTGTCCGGTCGTGGGCGGGGCCTGCCGC
>JBKBWB010000030.1:0-12286 GCA_046289215.1 Asticcacaulis sp.
CAACAGACGGGAAGTCTACTTCCATCACAGAGGTCGCAAACTCGACCGCTTCACGATAGGTTTTGACTTCTGCGGCCAGGGTTTCCATGACTTTTTTCTGGCGCGGGTCGCTGATTTTGCCCTGCAAAGTCGTGACTTCTGCCTCGATCGCCTTGAAGCTCTTGATCACCTCGGCTGCCTTGGCCGCGCCATCCTGCTCTACGCCTGCGGCCTCAGCCGTCAGAACGCGGAAGAAGTCGCCGTTGGATGAGCGAATGGAGGCTTCAATCTTGCCCATCTCAGCAACTTGGGGCAGCAGCTTTTGATTGATGTTGTCGATGGCTTGGCCCTGCTGGTTCAAAACCAGAGCTGAACCTCCGGCCAGAACCGTAATCAACAGACCGGCCACCAAGGCCGGGACCATAAACTTCATTGTGAAGGGCCAGTTCGAAATATTGGCCCAGCCCTTTACGGGACGCACTGTGTCGATCTTTGACATGTTTGCCTCTGCCTGGCACCCGGGTTCTCTCGGGTCGCTATGATGCCTGAGCTTGGCAGAATTGGGTTTTTTTAGTGCTAACGCACAGGCGAAGTTTCAAGTGTTTGTATTCAATTGGGAAAGCTTAAAAAATAAACAGAAAATAAATTAAGGGTAAATCAGTGGTTACTGAAATTTCGCCAATTGGTCGCATAATTTAATCATGCAGCTTTTTCATCGATAAATGTGAAACTTCGAAAAGTTACAAAATAGTCTGGCTTGGTCAGGCGTCGTTATTCTTCTCGATCGTTGTGACTGTAGGCTTACCCGAGCTCTCAAGAGGAGCGGGTGCCAATTGCTGGCTTTGATCTTTAAGCTTCACTGCGGGCGCGTCAGTTTTTCGCTCGTTGGCTTCTGTGGCGAGGAAAGTTGCCAGTTCCTTGCGCAGGTCTTGGCTCAATTCAGGTGAAACGGGTGCCAAAACTTCCTGCGTCGGTGTCAGGGGCTCAATAATGGCATTCGGCCCGATTTGCGAAGGCTCGGCGCGTTGCGACAGCGCGGCATTGGTACCGTTCCGTCCATTAAACCGATAAAAAATATGCTGTCCGACCTGGGCAACACGGATCAAGCGCCCCGACCAATCGGGTTGGACGGCAGTCGTGTGAAAATGTGTCGCTGTGCCGACCTCGGCCATGACTTTTCCGCTCAGCGCTTCAAGCGCCACGGTTTCCGCCTGACGCCAGGCCCAGCGTTCAACCCGTCGGCTCATGGCCCCATTACAGGTAAAGCTGAACTGGCAGCCCGAGCGTTGGAAGGCGCCTTGGTAGACAACGTCACAGACAGTCTTTGGGTAGGCCGGATGGCGAACCCGGTTCAGGATCACCTGAGCCACGGCCCGCATACCTTGGGGCCCTTCGCCACGGGCCTCGTGATAAAGCGCCTGCGTCAAGCAATCGACATCGTGCGTGCTGTGACGCCCGCTAAACTGCATCGGCCGCGCGGCAATGGCCGGTCGCAAGAGGTCGCTGAAGCCGGCCTGGGTAACGCTGACCTTGCGAAGGCGCACCGCAGATCCCTGCGCTGATGGAACCCGTTCCAGGCGCTGAGCCAGCATCGCGGTTTGCCTGTCCCGCTGCGCCGATCCAGCGACGGCATAGGGGTCAAACCGCAAGGCAATCCGGAGTGCGCTCTCGCGCGCATAGGGATTTTCACTGTCCAGAAGGTTGCGGACATCGCCACTGGCCTTGGTTGCCATCATGCGCTCGGCCTTAGCACGCAAATTCGTCTGGTGGGCTAAGAAGCCACCCATGTAAGCTGCGGACAAGCCGCCTGCAAACAGGGCGGTTCCGCCAATAGCCAGAACGATGACGCGCGACCGTGCGCGGAAGGGCAACGATGTCAAGTCCAGACATCCTCTGTGGCGAGAGCGAGGCTCCCAGTCAGGCTTCAGATCAGGCACGTTTTTCTTGGTGTCCGACACTGAATAACTGGATGAATTACGTGGCAATCGCCATGGGTCTTTTCAACCAGCGCCGGGAAATAACAACCCAATTGTGGCATAAATGTGGCGGAGAGCAAGGCGGAAAATTTTCTATCGTACTCCGGTTGTATAGGCGCGCGCCTTTTAAATGCCCTTGTGTATAGAATATGTGTAAATTGAAAATATATTATAAGTAAAAATCGATAACTATTTTTACAAATCACACGATATCATCTGTATAACTATTAATTAATGCCGAATTAATTTAAAAATGAAAAGTGTATGCAGCGTTCCGCTGTGGTCACTTTGGGGTGAGGGGGAGGCTAGCGTGTGAGGATGGGCAAGGGGGTGGGTATTTTTGTGTATAATTTAAGTATACATAAATTCTTCTTCAAGAGAAGAAATTTAATGCAAAATAGAAGTACAATTTATTAATCTTCAATCTGAAAAAGCATAAAGTATATGGGGTGGTCATGGTGGGGGCTGAATACGTGCGGTGAGGCTGGAACTCCCCTGTTACGCGTAAGCCTCAGTATGACAAAAGAGTGTCACATTATCATGGTTAACAAAAAAATGGCATCGCGAAGAGACCTGTCATGTGTGTAAGTTTGCACTGGATGCTTACAGGCGAAACAAAGCTTGGGCTTCGCATTTAAAAACAACAATGGGTTGGATACATGGCACGCAAACTCGCGCATCTCTTAACCGGTTCGGCACTCGGGCTGACTATGGCGGCGACACTGGCTGGCGCAGCGGGAGCCGTCGTTGTTCCCGCGGGTCAGAACCCGAATGACTATATAGATACAACCAACACCCGTCCTTATTGGGTTGGCCTTGGTATTCGAAACGCAGCGGGTACGGGCGGCGGGATCTGCACCGGGATGCTGATCAACCCGCGGACCGTTCTGTTTGCTGCACATTGCGTCGATGACAGCCCGATGAGCGTTTACAATGCGCCGGGCAGCCGTGCCGCTGTGGGTTACACGCAAAATCCGACGTTCGGAACCTCGGGCCTCTCGAACTGGCTTTTCAATCCGGCGGCTGGCAACACGATGGCGAATTCGGTTGCCGTCTTCTATCATCCGGACGCCTTGCTTAACGAGTCGAATGGTGGGCCCGGCAATGCCTTCCTTTCGGCGGATGTGGCCTATGCCGCTTTTGGTTCGGCGGTTGATCTCGGGCGCAACGCTTCGAACACCGCAGGTCTGCTGTTCTCACCGGTGACCTCAAAAGTGAACGTGGTCATGGGCGGCTACGGCCAGACCGGCACCGCAACCGGCACCCACAGCACCAATTTCCAGCGCCGTCTGGGTACCAATATCCTCGGCTTCCTCGGCTCCGAGCGGGATATCAACCTCGTTGTCTACCCGGGCAAGGATCCGTTTGGCGGCAACATCGTCGATTTCTTCAGCCCGCCGGGCTCGTCCTATCAGGATCTGTACTGGACCGATTTTGATGATCCGCAGCGCACGGCACCGAACAATTTCAATGTTCTGGTCGACAATGCGACGTCCAAAGAAATCAGCACGGCCCCGGGTGATTCGGGCAGCCCGCTGATCACCGGGGACTTTTCCCTGGCCGGAACCTCCACGAAGCGCGATGTGTCCCTCGGTGTTCTGTCACAGGGCACAAACATTTTTGCGGGTTCCAACACGCCGCCGTATTTCCAGTCTGCTGGTTTCGCGCGCTATGGGTCCCTCGCAGGCTACAACCCGCTGTTCCTGTTCTGGGACTTCCTCGTCGTCAACAACCCCTACAAGTACGTCTCGGCCAAGGCGGGCGACCGCGAATGGTCTGACGCAACAACCTGGGTTCAGGATATCGACCCGGTCTATTACACGCTCAATGCCTCGGGTCAGCTGGTCAACAGCCTGCCGACCACGCCGGCGCTGGGTGTGAGCACCGCTGCTACGAACGTTGGCACGCTCCAGGCCCCGCCGCTGCCGCTACCGGGTTGTGCGCTTGTGGGCTGCCGCACCAATCCGTTTGCGACCGGTGGAGAGCCGGGGGCCTCGATTGGCGGTGGTTCTCTTGACCTGATCAATCAAGCCATGCCGGACAAACTGACCGCTTCGGGGTTCTCGACGACGTCTGACGCCGGACCGGCTCAAGCGGCGACGGCGATCACCAAGGGTAGCCAAAACGTGGCCTTTGGCGCGACCGCCAATGGTCCGTGGCCGGTGGCTGTGGGGAACACCCCGCTGAGCGGTCCGGGTTCGACCAATTTCGTGCCGAACAACACCCCGGGCACTTCGGGCGTGTTCAACTCGTCGCGCTACTTCGAGGTGACGCTCAGCAACGAAGGCCGTCTGAGCCTGACCAATGTCACGGCCACGATTGATCGTCTGAACGTGTCCAACAGCCGCGCTGAGCTGAACATCAAGGCTGGTTCGACTCTGAACACGACCCTGACGTCTTACCTCGATGCCGGGATCCTGAACGTCAACGGCACCCTGGCAGTTGGCCGCGTTGCCGGGGAGTCTCCGGCTAATGCCCGTCTCGACCTGCTTGGTGGCTTCCTGACCGG
Source organism: Asticcacaulis sp. (assembly GCA_046289215.1). GTDB lineage: Bacteria > Pseudomonadota > Alphaproteobacteria > Caulobacterales > Caulobacteraceae > Asticcacaulis. Next base: position 4,465 of record JBKBWB010000030.1, read on the forward strand.
TAACGGTACGGTGTCTGCCAATGTTCAGAACACGGGGGCAATCGTCAGTGCTGGCACTGCCGGCTCGGTCGGCGCTCTTACGATCAATGGCAACTTCACCAGCGGCGTTGCGGGTGTGCTTGGCGTTGACCTCGGAAGCGCGACCAGCTTTGACCGACTGACCGTTGCGCAAAATGCCACGATTGCCGGGACCTTGGCCGTGAGTTCAGCCCCGGGCTTCCGTCCGGTTTATGGCCAGACCTTCAGCAATGTGATTGCGACTGGCGGGACACTGACCGGGTCCTTCGGCATCATTGCGGACAACATCCCGGGCGTCCTGCGTCCGGAAGCTGTCTACTCGGCCAAGGGCATGGACCTGCGTATGGCGGCCGCCAGCTATTCTGGCTTCATCAACAGCAGCTCCAAAGCTCAAACCGCAGCAGGGATGTTGTTTGACGGGTCGCGTTCGCAGTCGGGCCTGAACCCGATCTATGCGGAACTGGACCTGCTCTCGGGCGAGGCGCTGCACAATGGTCTTGAGAGCCTGACCCCGTCAGGCGCGTTTGGTGCAGACAATGCCCTACGCAGCACGCATCAGGTCAACCACAGCACCTTCACGAACCGTCCGTTTGCAGCCGGCAATCGTTCTGGGGGTGGTGCCATGGCCCGCAAGGGTTCGGCCGCAACTCTTCTGGCCGATGGGTCGGATCTGATGGGGGGTATGTCAGATGCCCGTTACATCACGTCTGCCAATGATGCTGGCAAGGGTGGCATGGCGCTCAGCGATGATGTCAGCGCGTTCGTCAATGCGGGCTATATCAAAGGCAATGGTACGCTTAACGGCTACACCACGGGTCTTTCACGTCAGGACGTCAAGGGCTGGAACCTTGGCGGCGGTATCGAGCGTCACTTCGGCATGTGGTCCATCGGGGCTGGCGGAAGCCTGTCTTCGACAGACGTCGAGCAAGGCGCCCTGTCGAAAGTCGAGAGCCAGGAATGGCAACTCCATGCCTTTGGCGGTTTCGTCGGGGCGGGTAAAAACCGCTTCTACCTTGATTGGCGTTTTGGCTTGGGTAAGGTCGATGTCGACTCGTCACGCACGGCGATGGTTGGCAATACGGCCTATCGCCTGAGCGGCAAAACTGACGGCACTGTGACCAGCGTTGATGTCAATGTGGGTTATGTCATGCCGCTCGGAGATCTCGAGATGACGCCTTATGCTGCCTATACCGGCAGCAAGGCCGAGATGGACGGTTATACGGAAACTGGTGGCGCGGCGGCCCTTAAGGTCAATGACCGCACGTTTGAATCCCGCCAGACTCGCCTGGGCTTGCGCAGCAGCGGTGAGCTCAAAAACAAGTCAGGCTGGACTATCCGCCCGAACTTGGGCTTGGCCGTTGTTCGCGAGGCTCACACCAAGGCGTCGGTTTCGGCGTCATTTGCCGCAGCACCGACCAATGTCCTGCTGATCAATGCGATTGGCTCGGACAGTGACTGGTATGAAGCTCAAGTCGGTGTTCGGATGGAAAAGGGTCAAAATACGATTGACCTCGCAATCGAAAAAGACTTGGGCCGCAAGGATCTGGACCTGACTGCGATCAGCGCGGCATGGCGCTTTAAGTTCTGAGTTTAAACTCAGACAGCGGATCGTCTTATTGACGATGAAGCCCCCCGGTTCGCCGGGGGGCTTTTTTTATCTCAATGGAGCTCGTGCCCATCATCAACACGGTCATGGACAAGTGTATCAAATTCAGAGCCGAGCGTCTCAATTTCGCCAACCTGCCTTTCGAGCTGCAATGGGGCTCGCTAGGGCAGGGCTGCCCGCGGATCGAGTCGGGTGTTTTTCCCAATCAGGACCATGACCCGTCATTTCTTCAAATCATTCTGTCTGAGCGGCACCGCCTGTGCGCTCGTTCTGGCCTTAACTGCGCCTTCGGCCCAAGCTGTGGTCGTTCCTGCGGGAAAAAGTCCCGATGCGCCGGAGTATCTGGACACGCAAAATACGCGCCCATACTGGGTTGGCCTTGGTATCCGTAGCTCAAACGGGCAGGGGGGTAGCTGCACGGGTTTGCTGATCAACCCGCGAACCGTTCTATTCGCAGCGCATTGCGTCGATGACGAGAGCGCCGATGTTTACAATGCGCCGGGCAGCATCGCGGCAGTCGGCTATACGACCGATGGTCTGTTTGGGGCGGAAAACCTTGCCAAGTGGATCAATGGCACGGCGGGGGTCAACGACCCGAAGATGGTGAACTCCGTCGGGGTCTTCTTCCATCCGGCGGCCCTTGAAAACCAGTCGAACAAAGAGATCTATCCGGATGGCGGCTCCAATCCGTCGTTCCTGTCGGCGGATATCGCCTTGGCGGCTTTCGGCCAAGCCCACGATCTGGGCCGGGGGGCCAAGAATAGCATTGGGCTGCTGTTCTCGCCGGTCCGTTCCAAGGTCAACGTGATCATGGGCGGCTATGGGGCCGTCGGGACCGGGGATACGGGTCAGGACACCAATTCCGAGATCGACAGCTTCAAGCGTCGCCTCGGGACCAACATCCTGGGCTTTCTGGGGTCCGAGCGGGATATCTCTCTGGCCGTTTATCCGACAGATGCCCAAGGGTTCCCGGTTGCCGACTTCGTGAACCCGCCTCTGCCTGGATATCAGGACCTTTACTGGACGGACTTTGACGATGCGAGTGGCGAGTCGCCTTACGACTTCGACGTCTTCAAAGACGCGGCCACGGCTAAGGAAATCAGCACCGCTCAGGGTGATTCCGGCAGCCCGCTTGTGACCGGGGACTACGTTCTCGCTGATGGCGGTCAAAAGCGCGAGGTCTCCCTCGGTGTCCTCTCCCAGGGGACGGGTTTCTATCTCGGTCAGCCTGAATGGCCGTACCTCTTGCCGCTGCAATCTTCCGGGGCTTATGGCACAGCGGCGGGTTACAACCCTCTGTTCCTGTTCTGGGATTACATCGTCACCAATAACCCCTACAAATATGTCTCGGCCAAGGCTGGGGATGGCGAGTGGACCGACGCCAAGACGTGGGTTCAGGATCTGGATCCGCTCTATTACGTGCTGAATGCCGACGGTAAGCTCGTCAATGGTCTGCCGACCACTCCGGCGCTCGGCGTCAGCGATGCCGCCCCCAACGTGGGTACGGTGTCAACGCCGCCTTATCCGCTGGCTGCCTGCGCTTATCTGCAGCAGTGCCCTGGCAATCCCTATGAAACCCCGGAAGAGGCCCCGAGCGAAGCAGCCCGTGGCGTGGTCAAGCTTGGGCAGCATAATCAGGCGATGCCGGGCTATCTGACGGCGGACGTCAAACCGGCGGCCGTCGAGGGCGCCCCGAAGACCACTGAGGATACGCCTAAGGTCATTGGCGAAGGCCCGTGGCCGGTAAAGCCGGGGACTGAGCCGCTGAGCGGTCCGGGATCCACCAACTTTGTGCCGAATAATGTTATTGGCGAAGCAGGCGTGCACAACGCCACCCGCTATTTTGAGGTTAGTCTTGTACGCGCCGGACAGATCAGCCTGTCCAAAGCGACCGTCACCATCGACCGCCTGAATGTCAGCGGCGGCCAATCCACCCTCAATATCCGCGAGGGCGCGCGTCTGAATACAGTCCTGACGTCCTATCTCGATGCGGGCAACCTCAATGTCGATGGCACGCTTAGCATTGGCCGGGTCGCAGGTGAGTCGCCCAAGGCGGCCCGTCTGGAGATGGCCGGGGGCCGTCTGTCCGGTATCGGTCGGATCGAGGCCGATGTGCTGATCCGCAACGGTGTGCTGTCGCCGGGCAGCGGGACCAACGGCGTGGGTGAGCTGAACCTTGATGGTCAACTGGACATCGGCGGAACGGGCGTACTGGGGGTCGATATCCAGAGCGCGACCCAATATGACCGTCTGCGTGTGCGGGATACCGCCAAGCTGGGCGGGACTTTGGCCGTCAACCTCGCAGCGGGCCTGCGCCCGGTCTATGGCCAGACCTTCACCAACATCCTGACGGCCAATGCCCGCGAAGGCAGCTTTGCGCTGATCGCGGATAACATTACGGGCGTTCTTCGGGCCGAAACCTTGTTGAATGCACGTGGCTTTGATTTGGTGATGGGGGCTGACAGCTACAGCCGCTTTATCAACCCGTCTTCAGCGGTACAGGTCTCGCTGGGTCGGATGTTGGATTCCTCGAGGGCTCAGGCCGGGATCAAGTCGCTCTACGCCGATCTCGATCTGCTCGAAGGCGTGCCGCTGCAGGCCAGCCTGGAAAGCCTTGCCCCTAACCATGCCCCGAACCTGATGTTAGCTCTGCGGGCGTCTCAACGTCCGGTGCGCGATGTGTTCGCGCAGCGTCCTCTGGACCGCGAGGCTACGGGCACCCGGGTTTTTGCCACCCTCAGCCACACCGATGGCAAGGGCCGCAATGCGGGCTTTGCCACTCAGCCTCTGCAGGCCTCGATCAAGGGCGTGACCTTTGGCGCTGGCGTCGAGCGTCGCTTCGGGGACTGGACTCTGGGCGGCGGGGCAACGATCGCGGACCACGAAAGCAAGGCCGCGCAAACCCGCGCTGATGTCCGGGATATCCAGTTACATGCCACAGCCCGGTTTGCCGGTAAGGGCGTGTCCTATCCGGTGTTTGATGCGCGTCTGGCGACGGGGACGGTGACAGCCGATTTGACCCGCTCGGCTCAGGCCGCCCCGTCCACTTACAGCCTCTCGGCCGTGGCCAAGGGCACGCGCCAGAGCGTTGATCTGACTGGCGGCTATGTCTGGAGCTTCACTAAGACCGGCCAGGTCATGCCCTATGTGGCCTACAGCCATATGACGACCGATCTTGACTCCATCACGGAGACGGGCGGAGCGGCAGCTCTGACGCTTTCAGGGCAAAAAGAGCGCGAGCGTCAGACTCGTTTCGGGATCAAGGCAGACTATGTTCACACCCTGGCTTCGGGTCTGCGCCTGCGTCCGAGCCTTGATGTGGCCTCAGTTCGTGCCTCAGGTCTTGGAGCTAGGACACTTGAGGCAGCCTTCGCTGCGGCTTCCACGGCGGGCTTCAATGTGACGTCGATGGCAGCGGATCGGAGTTGGACCGAGGCGCGTCTGGGGCTGGTTCTTGAGGGCAAAACCCAGAGCCTGAGCGTCAGCTATGACGCGGATCTGGGCCGCAAAGATCTGGATCTGAAGCAGATCCAGGCCCGCTGGTCGTTGGTGTTCTAAGGCTGTTTCAGCCTTTAGGTGAAAAACAAGCCAGAAGGCGTCCCCACGGGGGCGCCTTCTGTGCGTGTGCCGCAGTTTTGCCCCGGTTCTGACGCAGTGTCAGGGCGGCGGTATAAGTGAAACGGGACAGTTTTGAGCCATGAGCGTAAAGTGGGCCGGAATCCGGCGGGGGGCTTCGGGTTTCGCCTGGGCAGCGGCAATTATCTGTCAGGGGGGGCTTCTCAACTTGGCCCTTTCTGTGTCTCAAAGCCGTGCGGACGGTATTGGGAGCCTGTCCCGCGTGGGTACGCTTAGCCAGGCCGGGGCTGTGCGCGGCACGACACCGAACCGGCCGTTTGCGCAGGGAACCCGTGCGTCTGATCCGTCTCAGGATGTCGCCGATTGGGTTACGTCGGAGGTTGAGGCTCAGTCCGCAGACAAGGGTTCACAACGCGCCCCTCTGTCTGGCGAGCGTTATGTAAAGGATGGTGACGTCAGTATTTTTGCTGTCGGGGGCTATGCCGAGGGCAAGGGTCTGACTGAAGGCTATCTGCCCGGAATGATGCAACAGGATATCTCGTCCTGGAATTGGGGCGGCGGCGTGGAGCGCCAGTTTGGTCCCTGGTCCTTGGGGAGTGCCCTAACCCTGTCCGAAACGGATATTACCTATCAGCAGGACTATGAAGTCGGGATTCGTGAGTGGGGCGTTCACTTGTTTGGTGGCGTCGCAGGGCCGGGGGAGCAACGTCCGTTCCTTGACTGGCGTATCGGCTACGGCAAAGCCAAGGTGCGAACCCAACGGATTGATGAAGACCACCCCGAAGAAGGCCGGATCCGCGGTCGAACGGAAGCGCGTTTGCTGAATGCGGATGTAACGGCGGGCTATGTCACTCACTGGAAGGGGCATCTTTGGATGACCCCCTATGTCAGCTTCAGCCATTCCTATGTGAACCTGCCGCAGTTTGTTGAAAAGGGCGCCGTTTCGGTTGGGGATGTCCCACGCCAAACCATGGAAGGTAAGCAATGGCGCATGGGGCTCAAACTGGCACCACGACCCGTTCAAGCTTCAGCAGATTGGCGCATCCGTCCGAGTCTCTCATTGGCTGTCGTTTCTGAGCAGTCGGTAACGTCTGCCGTCTATCCCGTCTTTTCCGACACGACATCCAGCAGCATGCCACAAGCCATTCATCGGGGGGACGTCCAGGGCGACCGAGATTGGTATGAGGCCGGTATCGGCCTCAGAGTTGATGGCCCCCGCACCCACATTTCGGTCAGCTATGACCGAGAATTTGGGCGCCGGGACATGCGTCTGGCCTACTGGAACTTTTCAGTCCGCCACCGCTATTAAGCCGGATTATCGCCAGTTCACACCGCGTATGGTGTGGCCTTCATGGCTGAGAAAATCCAAAAGGCCTCGTGCGCTGGTCAATTCGCTGGCTGGAACCACCATTAAGGTGACGCCGGGCGTACTCATGGCCTTGGCCGCCTGCTTGCGCCAATCCCCGTCCATGCGGGCTGACAGGTCCTTAAAAAGAGCAACATTGCCAAAACAGGCCCGAACAGCCGCATCGGTTACGGTCGGGTCTTTGCGCGGTAGCTGCCCACGAGCCCAGCGCATAGCGGCCTCGCGCGGTTCATCGGGTCCGCGTTCAACGACGCTGATGCTGTGACGTAAGCATGCCAACTGGGTTTCCTGCGGGGCCTTGCCCAGCGCCTTGACGAGCGGCAACAACGGCAGATCGCCAATTCGTACGACTTTTTTGCGGGCCTTTCGGGCTGTTTTTTCGACGAATGCTTCCGGGTCTGTGCCCTCATTCAAGTCAAAGGATTTGATGAACCGGCTGGTCAGCATGACTCCCGCAACGCCCGGGCGAAGCTTTTCAAAATCCTTAGGCTTGCCCCGTGCTTTTTCAATCGCTGCTGCAAGTCGAGTCCGGTCCTCAGGCGAGAGCCCATCATTCAGACGCGTCTTGCCCGGAAGGAACACCACGCCGCGTTCAATCGTCAGGATGCGCAACAATTCGGGCATGCCCCCGCGCGCCCGATGCGGCAAAATCACCGTCTTGGCCTCACCCACGAGCCGGGCGACCCGGGCTTCGTCCCATTTTGCGGCGGCCGGTACAGGGGAAATGTCGCTGATCAGATAGAGCCGGGAGTTGTCGTTTTCGACGGTCCAGACCAAGGGGCCAGCGCGGCTGCTGACCACGCCAACGGTTTGCACCGGCTCCGCTGATCCGGCTTGGGCCAGGGCAGGGTTGTAGCTGATGAGACCGCCCAGGACACAAAGCGCCATGAGGCCTGAGGCGACCCGCGTGCGGGCCATATGCGTTGTATTGGACATGATATCCCCCGGTATGCGGCACATTGCGTTCTAGCATAAACCCAATTCAGGCGAGAGTGAGGCCCCTTATCCAATGGGAAAAGCGGAAGGTGAAAAAGAACATCTTGCGAACATGGAACAAAGAGTGTACAAAAATGACGTCGGGCGGGGCGTTCTGGTCGGGCGCAGCGCACGGGAATCGTGTCAGACAAGGGGTCGGATTCATGTCACAGGCAGCATTGAAACTCGTGGGAAAAGACGAAGCAGACAAGCAGCGCGCGCTCGAAGCCGCGCTGGCACAGATTGACCGGGCCTTTGGTAAGGGCTCCGTGATGAAGCTT
>JBKBWB010000031.1:0-12251 GCA_046289215.1 Asticcacaulis sp.
CTGTCACCGGATGCCATCGACCAAGGCCGTCCGCGCGCCCCGGTGGCCACTGACCGGCCTGAGCATGTGAAGCGTGTCGTCGCGGTCGCCAGTGGCAAGGGCGGTGTCGGCAAGTCGAGTATCGCGGTCAATCTGGCGGTCGCCCTGGCGCGCAGCGGCCTTCGGGTCGGGCTGATGGATGCCGATGTCTATGGCCCGTCGGCCCCCTTGATGTTGGGCTTGAGCGGTAATCCCGCCTATGAGGACGGCAAGATGGTGCCTCTGGCCTCGGCGGGGTTGGTGGCCAATTCGATTGGCCTGTTGGTCGAGCCGGAGCAGGCGATGATCTGGCGCGGGCCGATGGCATCTCAGGCGATCACCCAGCTTCTGACCCAGACCCGTTGGGGCACAGAGGCCCATCCGATGGATGTTCTGATCGTGGATCTGCCGCCGGGGACAGGCGATGTGCAACTCACCTTGGTTCAGAAGACCCCACTCGACGGGGCGGTGATCGTCTCGACCCCCCAGGAAGCCGCGCTGATCGACGCGCGGCGGGCCGTGACCCTGTTTGGCAAGACCAATACCCCGGTGTTGGGGGTGGTTGAGAACATGGCCTTTTTCAGCGCGCCCGATGGGTCTGACATCGAAATCTTTGGACGCGGGGGCGCACGGGCTATGGCGGGAACGCTGAATGTGCCGTTCCTGGGCGAGGTGCCGCTGGATCCGGCGCTTCGGGCCGGGGGCGATGCCGGGCGCCCCTTGATGGCGACAAACCCGGAGGCCCCGGCCTCAAAGGCCTTCGAGGCCATGGCGACATCGCTGCGCCACAGCCTCGGGCTCTGACTTAGCGTTTCGCTTTCAGGCTCTGCACAAAGGCGAGGCTGGCGTTGATGTGAGTCTTGGGGTCGCTGCCGCCCTGGACAAAGGCGACCTTGCCGTTCGAGGTGACGACAAAGGTCACGCGCGAGGCCATGCCCATGGCATTTTTGACCTTGTAGCTGGCTGCAACGGTACCCTTGGTATCGGCAGCCACCGGGAACTTGCCGCCACAGTCCTTGGTGGAAAAGTCCTGAAGGGTTTTGATGTCGTCGGTGGAGACGCCCACGACGCTGGCCCCGGCGGTTTTAAAAGCCCCGATATTGTCGGCAAACATCTTTGCCTCAATCGAACAGCCCGAGGTGAAGGCCTTGGGGTAGAAATAAACCACCACCGGACCTTTTTTCAGGGCAGACTTCAGCGCAAAGGTGCTGACCTTGCCATTTTCCGCGGCCTGGAGGGTGAAGTCCGGTGCGGCTTCGTTGACTTTTAGCTGGGCCGCAGCCGGGCTGGCGATCAGCAGCGTGGACGCGCTGAGCGACAGAGCCGCCGAGCCAAGGGTACGCAGAAGTGAACGACGGTGCATGATATCCTCCCGGAGTCTGCTGAGCAGGATCTGCTCTCCACAGATGTACGGCGTGGCGGGCCATTAGATCAATGGGCAGACCAAAGCGCGGTTTGCCGGAATAAGGCGTTTTTGCAGCGCCCGCTGCGTATAGTCGGAAGAATAAAGGAAAAAGCAAAGTGATTTGTTGACTGAATTAAGTTATCGCAATGAATTTAAGTGTCGCGTTTGGATAAAAAGATCTAATTTGACCCGTATTCCGCTTTACATTTAGCTTTCTTGGGGGAGGTGTTGCTAATGTTTAAGCGCAGTTTTGTAACAAGCGGTTGGCGCAATAGAGATTGGGCCAGGCCGATAAGGGGGCTGATGCTGGGTGGCTTAGCACTCGGAATCCTGGCCGGGGCTCAAGATGGGGGAGGTGCTCCTCGGGATATGGATTTGAGCCCTTACTACAAGGGTACGGTTCTTATTCAGCAACCCAATGGCACAACGGATCGGATGCATATTAAGCCGGACGGGCGTTATGTGATTTATGGCACTGCAATCCCCGAGGCCCATGGCCGTTGGTGGATCGCCGAGGATGGCCGCTTTTGTCTTCAGGCTGATCCGGCTCCGGGCGTAGCAGAGGATAGTTTCTGCCATAGTCTGAAAGCCAAGGCCTATGGAGAAAGCTGGACTGAAACTTTTTCGGATTTTTCGGTGACTTTTACGCTCAAGGCTGGACGAGAGCCTTAGGCGTCGTTCTGAGTGTCGCTATGGCCAAAAAAACCCCGCAGGCGAACCTGCGGGGTTTGTCTTTGCGTCAAGTGTGACGAAAGGCTTATTTCACCGCCGACACATAGGTGCCGTTGCCGGGGATCTCGCACTTGTCGCCGCCTTGCTTGGCGGATTCGGCGCACGGGATCGTGGCCAGGAACTTGTCCTGATAGGTGATCAGCTCAGCGATATAGCCGCGTTTGTTAGTGCAGGCGATTTCGAACACGGTGCCGTTTTCGTTCACGCTGGCGCCGATGACGCGGTAGGCGCTGACATCGCAGTCTTTCTTGTTGGCCTTGATCAGCATGTCGAGGTGCGACTTGAGTGCTGCGTCTTCGGTCAGGCTGCACTTATGGCCCCGACGCTGGACAGCCAGGCAGTCATAGTACTCGAACTTGGCCTTGGAGGCGGCTTGCGGGAACGGGCCGACCAGACCGGTCGGCTTGTCCGAACACTTCAGCTCGACCAGATCGCGGTTGGTGCTGTTTTCCGTGCCGATGACGCGGAAGTCGGTCGCATCGCAGCTCAGCTTGTTGGCCTTGACGATGGTGGCATAGCCCTCAGCGGCTGTCTTCTTGACGGCGCTGACGTCTGAAAGCTTACACCCGCCATAGGCTTCGGCCCGGATACAGTCGTGGCTGCGGATGAATTCGTCTTTCGCGGTCGATTCGATCATGAAGCCCGGCTTGCCCGCGCAGGCGACTTCGATCAGGCGGTTATTGGCCTTGCCAAGGGTGCCGACCCAAAGGACATCGGTCACTTCGCAGGCGGCATCAGCCTTTTTGGCCAGGGCGGCAACGCCCGCCACCATGGTGGCCTTGGGGGTCAGGGTACAGGCCGTCGCCGTGTTGGACATGGCCAAACAATCGATCACGTTTGGCTTGGCCGTCGAACCCGGCAGCAGGACATCGACCACATAACCTTTTTGCTCGGCGCAGCTCACTTCGTATCGATCAAACTTTGCCGTTGCAGCCGTCCCAAGCCAGTTGGCCTTCTGGACCGTACAGGTCTGACCAAGGCTGGTGATATGGGTGCTTAGCCAGCCCATGGTGTTGGCGTTTTCAGTAAGCTTGCAGGTCAGAGCTTTATTGTCTTTTTCAGCAGCGATTGCCAGTTGAAGACAGTTTGAGTATTCCGGGGCGCGCTCAACTTTTTTGTTGATCACGTAACCGATGCCCGACTTACAGGCGACTTCGTAGATTTCACCCTTGACCGACTTACCCTCGACTTTGAAGGTCGAGGTTCCAAGATGCAAGGCGGTTACCGGCTCACAGGTCAAGCCTGCTTCGCTAAGGACGGCGGGCACTTCGGCCATGCCTTTGGCGACCGCTTTGGGGTCGATTTTCGGATTGGCATTGGGGCTCATGACCCCCGCCGTGAGGGCCGCGATGATCGCGACCGAGACAGACATGCGCTTCATTTCAGGCAATTCCTCCGGAGCCAGATACGCGCACATTAGTCGGGCTAATGAGGCGGGAAAAGCGCTTTATGGCAAAGCAGAAAAGGTTTTTGACACAAGCCTCTGGCTATGGGCAGAGTCCGTTTTGAATAGGAACCTACTTTGACGGGTTTGCCCATGACACTCACTCAAAGGCCATTGCTCGAACATAGACATCCAGACCCGGACGGGGCGGGGTGGTCTCGGGGGCTTTACTATCCTGCCCCAGAGGCTCCGGCCCCCGGGACGGTGCACTGGATAGCCGAGGATGTCGCCTGGCTGCGTTTGCCGCTGCCCTTTAGCCTTGATCATATCAATGTCTGGATCCTGCGGAGCACAACAGGGCTGGTGATCGTCGATACCGGGCTGAATACAGGGCTGACCCGGTCGCTGTGGACAGATGTCTTGACCGAGCATTTTGAGGGCGTCGCTGTCGAAGGCGTAATCGCCACCCATCTGCATCCAGACCATCTGGGGCTTGCGGGCTGGCTGTGCGAGATCCACGCGTGCCCTCTTTGGATGAGCCGCTCGGAATATCTGACCGCGCGGATGCTGATGGGGCAAACGGGGGCTTCGGTGCCGGATGCCCATGCCGCGTTTTACCAGGCCGCGGGTTGGTCCGAGGCACAGCTGAGCGCCTGGCGGCAGGGCTATGGCCAGTTTTCTCGCGGAGTCGCGCCCTTGCCGGATCAGTATCACCGTCTTCAGGACGGGCAGGGGCTGACGATCGGGCAGGGGGCCTGGACCGTCATCACTGGCGGCGGCCACAGCCCTGAGCATGTCTGTCTTTACCGGGCGTCAGATGGCTTATTGATCGGCGGGGATCAGGTGCTGCCGCATATTTCGTCCAATGTGTCGCTCTGGCCAACCGAACCCGAGGCCGATCCGCTGGGCGAGTGGCTGGATAGCCTGATGCGTTTGCCTGAGCGGGTGGCGGATACGGCGCTCGTGTTGCCGTCTCACGGCTTGCCCTTTGTGGGGTTAAAGGCCCGGAGCGAGGCCCTGATCCGGGGCCATCATCGACGGTTGGCCCGAATCTGGTCGGCCATTGAGACACCGGCTCGGGCCACGGATACCTTTGAGGCGGTCTTTAGGCGGACGATCCGCGATGGCGAACTCAGCCTCGCCACCGGTGAGGTGCTGGCTCATCTTCAGTATCTCGTGAAGCAGGGCTTGGCGCTTGCCTGCCGTGACGGAAGCGGTGTTAGCTGGTGGTCACGCGTGCCGGGGGCCGAGTTTGTTCCGCCCGGCGACCTGTCTGGTCCAGAGGAGAGCCGGGATGACCCATCCCATTGAGATCCGTACCGAAGCCGGGATTTGCCGGATCCGCCTGACGCGGCCGGAAAAGAAAAATGCCCTGACCGATGCCATGTATCAGACTCTGGTTGGGGCTCTGGAGGCGGCGCGCACCGATCCGCTCGTGCGGGCGGTGGTGATCACGGCCGAAGGGCCGGACTTCTGTGCCGGCAATGATATCGGCGACTTTGCTCAGGTGGCGATGCGGGCTGCGACTGCTGGACCTGATGATGCTGAGCCCATGGCTGTGATGGCCTTCCTCAAGGCTCTGGCCTATTTCCCCAAGCCGCTGCTGGCCGGGGTGCAGGGGCAGGCCGTGGGTATCGGCACCACCTTGCTGTTACACTGTGATCTGGTGGTCTTGGCCGACAGCGCGCGGCTGTCGGTGCCGTTTGTCAATCTGGCGCTGGTGCCGGAGGCGGCGTCGAGTGTGCTGCTGACGGAACGCCTTGGCCATGCCCGGGCCTGGGCGATGTTTGCCCTGGGCGAGGCTTTGTCGGCGCAAGAGGCTCAGACCCTTGGGCTGGCCAATCGGGTGGTCACTGTGGACGAGCTTGAGGGCGCCGTTCTCGCGCTGGCCGAGGCGCTTGGTGACAAGGCCGCAGGCGCCTTGGCCCAGACCAAGGCCCTGATGCGCGATCCGGATCGGATCTGGGCGGTGATGCAGGCCGAAGGGCGGATTTTTCAGGACCGCCTACGCTCGCCCGAGGCCGCCGAGGCCTTTTCCGCTTTCATGGCACGGCGCAAGCCGGATTTCCGCCAGTTCAATCCGGGGTAATCCAAGACATTCTGCTTGACGCGACGGTGCGTGCCCCCTATGTGCGCGCCTCGCCGAGGCGCGCGGCATTCGAAGCGGCGGCGTATTCCTGATTGGGAGGGTAAGCCCCTCCAGTGTTTGGAGTGCTGCGCCCATGCGACGCGTGATCCCCGTGCCGGAGGACCCGGCCGCCGTTGGTCTGGCCTCAGAAACTGTCCACCAGACCCCTATATTTACCCTTGAGCCAGAGCCCGAGGGCGCGTCGTTGCGCATCGAGGCGCTGGTATCCGCCGCCTTTGGGCCGGGGCGGTTGGCCAAGACCGCAGAGCGTCTGCGCGAAGGCAATCAGATCCTGCCGCAATTAAGCGCTGTGGCCCGGGTCGAGGGGGAGATCGTCGGCACAGTGCGGGTTTGGCCGATCCGGATCGGGGCGGCACGCTCTACGTTTCTGGGACCCATTGCGGTGGATCCGGCCTGTCGGTGCCTCAGGATCGGTGAGGCCCTGGTGCGCTTCGTCTGTGAGACAGCCGAGGCGAAGGGTTTAAGCGTGCTGCTGGTCGGGGATCCGCCCTATTTCGGGAGATTTGGCTTTGTCCAAGCCCCCAAGGCCATACTGCCGGGACCGGTCAATCCGGGCCGTGTGCTGATCTGGATGCCGCAGGGCCAGTGTGATGTGCCCGCCGGAGCCGTGCAAAAGGGCTGGTAAACCAGCCGTTCCTGCCCTTACAGACGCTGGAGCAACCGGTCCATCAGGGCGTCGGCATCGGCGTGGGCGGCGCTGGAATCCAGCACCCAGCGCGGCTTGATCACCGCCGGGGCCATCAGGCGCACATCATCCAGCGTCGGGGCCGGACGCCCATCGATCAGGGCGCGGGCGCGGGCCAGCCGCAGCAAGGCCTGACCGGCGCGCGGGCCGGGCCCCATGCGTACGGCGTGGCGGATTTCCGCCGGGGCGTCGCCGTCTTCGGGACGGGCGCAGCGGACGAGGTCGAGAATCGCCTCGACCACCCGTTCCCCGACCGGCAGTTCCACGGCCATGCGTTGAAGGTCCAACAGGTCTTCAGGGTTGGCCACCCGGACCGGCGTGCGGTCAAGGCCACCGGCGCTGTCAAGGATCACGCGGCGCTCGCCATCGGCATCGGGATAGCCCATGTCGATCTGCATCATGAAACGGTCGCGATCCGCGTCATTGATCGCCTGGGCCGACAGGGGTGAGCAGGTGGCAAACACGTGGAACGGCTGAGGGGCGGTGCCTTCGGGCGCTTCCATCCGGTCGAGCAGGGCCCCAAGGGTCAAGGGGGCGGCCAGATTGAGGTCCTCGACCACCACCAGATGATTGGGGACCCGCCCATCTCGGGCCGACAGGCGACGCGGCGCGGCGGGAAGGCTTTCGAAGCCATCATGGACCAGGGTTTCTACATCGGTGGAGCGATTGAGGCGGATGAGGCCCATATTCAGGCCAAACACGGTGCTGATCGCGCGCATCAGCTGGCTCTTGGCCGAACCCGGTGCCCCGATCAGCAGGGCATGGCCCCGCGCCAGAAGGCAAGCAAGCGCTTGGTCTACGACCGCATCCTTACCAAAAATCACCCCGCGCAGCGCCGCGCGGACTTGGGTCGCCGTCTGACGGCTTTGGGTAAAGGCGGCCACAGGGTCCGCGCGTTCAACCTGGTTGTTCGTTCCGACTGTCATGCCCCAATGTCCCCGTTCCCCAACGCCGTCACAACACCCGTCTCCTCAAATCCCACGAAGCACTGTATCAGAACTCAATGACGGAAAAGAGACCCGAGCCGATAAATCCTTTTGCCGCTGATAAAGCGGTGCTGGCCGACATCGTAAAGGCTGCACGCCTGAATGGGGAACCCCCGCACGCGGATCAAGCCGTCTTGGATCGCCCCTTGCCACCCGTCCATCTGTGGAACCCGCCCGACTGTGGGCCGATGGATCTGGTGATCCGGGCCGATGGACAATGGATCCACGAGGGGCGGCCCATTGTTCGGCCCGCACTGGTTCGGCTGTTTTCCACCCTGCTGCGGCGGGACGGCGAGTCCTATTTTCTGGTCACGCCGGTCGAGAAGCTGAGGATTTCGGTCGAGGATCTGCCTTTCCGGGCTGTGGATGTCACAAGTGACGATACGGGCCTCAGCTTTACAACGGATCAGGGCGATCGTGTCAGGCCGCAAAGTGCCGCAGATCTGTGGCTGGGGGATGGCCCGGACGGTCAGCCGGATCCCAAGGTGCGGGTGCGGGCGGATCTGTGGGCGCGCCTGACCCGGCCCGTCTATTATGCCTTGGCCGAGCGGGCCGAAGCGGGCGAGGGCGGGTTTGGCCTGTGGTTACGGCCCGGGGAATGGGTTGCGTTCGGGGGCACGGATACGCCAGGGAGCGCGGACTGATGGCCCTGTTAAGCCGATTGTCAGAGGCGCTCTGGCCTTTGAGCGCTGTGCCTGTGCCGCCAGAGGGACCGCTCTATTCCGATTATGATCTCAACCCTCATCTGGCCCCCATGGACCCAGCGGCCGAGCTGCATGCGGCAGCAGTGCTGGTCGGGGTGTGTGCCGACGCGGTGTGCGATGAGCCTAACGTGATCCTGACTCGACGGGCCGAGGGTTTGCGTCGACATCAGGGCCAGATTGCCCTGCCGGGGGGGCGGCTTGATCCCGGGGAAACACCGGTGATGGCGGCCTTGCGTGAGGCGCATGAAGAAATCGGCCTGGCACCGGATCAGGTCGATCCGCTAGGCCTTGGCGCGCCCTACCGGACCGGGTCGGGCTTTATGATTACGCCCGTCGTCGGACGCGTGCGGGCCTGTCCGCCCCAATGGCGGACCGATCCCGGCGAGGTGGCGGAGGTGTTTAGCGTGCCGTTCGCCTTCCTGATGGATCTGAACAACTATCGCCAGCAGTCCTATGTGACACCCGAGGGGGTGATGCGCCATTTCTATGCCGTGCCTTGGCAAGACCGGTTTATCTGGGGCGTAACGGCGGGGGTGCTGCGGGCACTAGCGCTTCGGCTGTCAGAACAGGAACCCGAATGACCCGGCTGGCCGAGACAACCGATTTCCTCAACGATCCCCGAACCGACCGGGTGATGGCCGCGCTGGAAGCGGCGGGCGGATCCGACTGTGCGCGGTTTGTCGGCGGAGCGGTGCGCAATGCCCTGATGGGGCTGTCGGTCGAAGATGTCGATATCGCCACCCAACTTGACCCCGCGGCGGTGTTGGCTGCGCTTGAGGCGGCGGGGCTGAAGGCCATACCCACCGGGATCGAGCATGGCACTGTCACCGCCGTCTGTGAGGGCCGACCGTTTGAAATCACCACCTTGCGCCGGGATGTTGAAACCGATGGCCGCCGGGCGGTGGTCGCCTTTAGCCGCGACTGGCGAGAGGATGCCTTGCGCCGTGATTTTCGCCTGAATGCCCTCTATGCCGACCGTGCGGGGTGTGTGTTTGATCCCGTCGAGGGCGGACTTGCGGACCTTGAGGCGCGTCGAGTCGTATTTGTCGGCGATCCCCACCAGCGGATCCAAGAGGACGCGCTGCGGATTTTGCGGTTTTTCCGATTTCATGCGGGCTATGGGGCGGGTGATCCGGATCCGGCAGGGCTTGAGGCGTGCCTGGCCCTGCGCGATCGTGTTGCGGATTTGTCCGGTGAACGGCTGCAAAAAGAGCTGCTGAAGACCTTGGCTGCGCCGGGGGTCATGAGCGTCCTGATCCCGCTTCTGGCCTGTCTGGAAAGGGTTGTCCCGGTTGCGGACCTGAGTGTGGAGGGGGCCGCCGCCTCCTTTGCCCTAGAGCCCGATCCGGTGGCGCGGCTGGCCTTGTTGATCCTGGCCAATCGCGACGCAGTCGAGGCGGCCTGTGCGCGCTTGCGGCTGGCGCGTGCGCATCAGGCCGTGCTGATGGCTGGAGTAAACCCAGACTTATCGGAAGGGGCCGCTTTGTCGGATCCCAGGGCCTTACGGGCCGCGGCCTATCGCTTGGGTAAACCGGTTGTCAGGCTGGCCCTGGCCCGAAGCCTGCTCACAGATCCAGTGGGCTTCGGCGCGCGTCGGGCCGCGCTTGAGGCGTTGGAGTCTTGGTCTGTGCCGGTCTTCGGCTTACGCGGACGGGATGTGAAGGCCTTGAGTAATCTGAGTGGTAACCAGATTGGTCTGGCGCTTAAAAGCCTTGAACAGCGCTGGATTGCGGCCGATTTCCCGGCCTGGGATTTTCGTGCTGAATTGCGGGCCTATATTGACACTGAGACCCCATGTGAGCCGGAGGCCTGATACCCGTGACTCTGCTGATCCTTGAAACCGGGATTGCCCCCGATCCGTTACCGCGCCAGTTCGGGCGTTATCCGGATATGTTCCGCGACCTGCTGGATCCGCCCGCCCTAAGCGTGGTGCCGGTGCTGGAGGGGGCTTTGCCGGACACGTTGGCGGGGGTGAGCGGGATCTTGATCACCGGATCGCCCGCCGGTGTTTATGACAAGGATCCTTGGATTCAGCCGCTCATCGCGTTTTTACAGGCTGTTCCGGACCGTGTGCCGATGGTGGGGATCTGTTTTGGCCATCAAATCATGGCTCAGGCCTTTGGCGGGCACGTCGAAAAGTCCGACAAGGGCTGGGGCCTTGGTCTGCATCGCTATGCGGTCCATCACGGTCCGTGGGCTGAGGAAACCGCTTCGCTGGCTTTGCCCGTTTCGCATCAGGATCAGGTGGTGGTGTGTCCGCCAGACGCCGAGGTCACGCTGTCCAGCGACTTTACCCCCTATGCGGGTCTGAGTTATCGCAGCCGCAAGGCCATGTCGTTTCAGGGGCACCCGGAATTTACCCCGGACTTTGCCCGCGCCCTGATCGAAGCCCGTCGCGGCAGCCGCTTTAGCGCGGAATTTGCCGATTCGGCCGTGCAGAGCCTTGAGGCCTCGAACGACTCGCATCGCGCGGGACGCTGGATCCGGGATTTTTTACGAGGCGAGGTCTGATCCGACTCTGGGGTCAGTCTTCGGGCTCGGCCTTGGTATGGCTCGAGCAGAGCGCATAGAGCTTGGTCTGGAAGTTGGCCAGTTTCAGCACCTGTTCCATATGGCGGTTGACCTCGGCGTCGCGAAACATGGCTTTCCAGTCCGCCTCGCTGTCCCATTCGGCATAGGAGGCAACGGTCTGGCCATCGAGGCTTCTGAGGATACGTGAGCTGCGAAAGCCGGGCTGAATCCGGACGGCCTCGTCCATCAGCGCGCTAAGGGCCTCCGCCAGGGTGGCCTGAAGGTCTGGGGTGACTGTATAGAGGTTGATCAGGGTCACGCCGTCGCGCGGATCGGCGACAGGGGCGGATTGAGGCACAACAACGCTGTCCGGGGTCTCGGAGGAGGCGGTCACGGACGGATCTCCGATTGGAAAAAGCGGGATATCCCGCCACACAAACACGCGAACGCAGTTACACGACCAAAGCCTGTGGCGACAAGGCGGAATCGTAGGTTCTGCAAGGAATTCTGAAGGTCCCTTGAATGACCTCAGGTCATGAAATCAGGGCCAATTCACCACTGGCGGCATGGACGACAGGATCGAGTCGACATTGCCGCCGGTTTTGAGGCCGAACAACGTTCCCCGGTCATAAAGCAGGTTGAATTCGACATAACGCCCCCGCTGGATCAGCTGAGCGTCCCGTTCCGCCTCGGTCCAAGGCTGGTGCATCCGCCCGCGTACGAGCGTCGGATAGATCCCGAGAAAGGCCTCGCCCACGGCACGGGTAAAGGCAAAGTCGCGGTCGTGATCACCACTGTTGAGGTGATCATAGAAAATGCCACCAATCCCCCGGGGCTCATTCCGGTGCGGCAAGAAAAAGTACTCGTCGCACCAGGCCTTGAACCGCGCATAGTAGTCCGGATCAAAGTCATCACAGGCGGTCTGGAAGGCCTTGTGAAAGGCGACGGCGTCCGGAGCATCTTGGTGGCGGTCCGCTGCCAATAGCGGCGTTAAGTCGGCGCCGCCGCCGAACCAGCTTTGGGTCGTGGTGATAAAGCGGGTGTTCATATGCACGGCAGGCACATGGGGATTGGTCATGTGCGCGATCAGGCTGATGCCGGTGGCAAAAAAGCGCGGATCCTCAGCGGCACCGGGGATGGTCTTGGCAAACTCGGGCGCGAAGGTGCCATGGACCGTCGAGACATGGACCCCGACTTTTTCGAACAACCGTCCGTGCATCATCGACATCACCCCGCCGCCGCCGGCCTCGCGGGTCCAGGGGGTGCGCTCAAACCGGCCCGGGGTTTCGCCATAGAGCGTGGCGGGGGCGTCATCTTCCAGCGCTTCAAAGGTGGCGCAGATCTGGTCCCGCAAGGACTCAAACCAGGCGCGGGCGGCCTGCTGGCGGAGGGACAGAGTGTCAGAGACGGGCGAAGCGGCTTGAGGGGGAGCCGACTGGGGGGAAGCGGTCATGGGGCCTTTGAACCATAATCGGGCAGGGCAGGGAAGCCGCCGGTTTGGCGCAGCGCCTCGCTCAGCCCCATGGCGGCGGCGGTCGAGAGATTGAAGGATCGGGCACCGGGGCGAATCGGGATGATCAGCCGATGATCGGCGCGGGCATGCACTTCTTCGGGGACGCCCGCACTTTCACGGCCCATCAAAAGGGTATCGCCCGGTTCGAAGGCGAAATCATAGAC
>JBKBWB010000394.1:0-1702 GCA_046289215.1 Asticcacaulis sp.
TTTGTCACCACCGAGACCCTGATCATGACCTCGTCGAACCAGACCGTGCGGCGTGTGCGGATGCAGCGTCCGCTCTGATGACGGCATACTCCGTGCCGCTGTTTGACGGCCTTGCCTCTCTCAGCGGCCGGATCTGGGCGATGCGGACCGCTGACGAGGGGCAGGTCCGCCGTCTGGCCCAAACCGAGGGCCTGATCGATCCTCTGGCCCGCGCCGTTGTGGGCCGGGGGATGGGCCTTGAAATGGTTTCAGATTATCTCAATCCGACCCTAAAAGCCCTGTTTCCCGATCCCATGAGCTTTCGCGATATGGATCGGGCCGCAGAGGCGATTGTCGAAGCGATCAAGGCGGATCGCTCGGTCTATGTATTTGCCGATTATGATGTCGATGGGGCCACCAGCGGCGCCTTGCTGGTCCGCTGGTTCCGAGCCTTGGGCCGGGATTTACCCATCTATGTGCCAGACCGACTGACCGAGGGCTATGGCCCGTCACCGACCGCTTTTGCCAAGCTCAAGAGCCTGGGCGCAGATCTGGTGATCACGGTCGATTGCGGGGCCGCCGCCCACGAGGCCGTGATGGCGGCCACGAACATGGGGCTCGATGTGGTGGTGATCGATCACCACCTGATGAAAGGCGCACCGCCCGCGTGCCGGGCTGTGGTCAATCCCAATCGGGCCGACTGTAATTCGGGTCAGGGCGTGCTCGCGGCGGCGGGGGTTGTCTTCGTGGCCTTGGCGGCGTTGAACCGGGCGGCCGAGGCCGCCGGCCTCTTCCAGGATCGTCCCGCACCGGATCTGCGGCAATGGCTGGATCTCGCCGCCCTTGGGGCGGTGTGCGATGTCACCACCCTGACCGGTTTTAATCGGGCCCTGACGGCGCAGGGCCTCAAGGTCATGGCCCGCTGGCAGAATACGGGTCTGCGTACCCTCATGCAGGTGGCCCAGGGTAAGGATGAGTTGCCGGATACGGCCACGACCTTTACGGCGGGCTTTCTGCTGGGGCCGCGAATCAACGCCGGGGGCCGGATCGGTCGGGCGGATCTGGGCCTTCGGTTGCTGTCGACCGATGATCCGGGCGAAGCGCGCGATCTGGCGTTGCAACTGCATGAGCTTAATGCCGAACGTAAGGCCGTTGAGGCTGAAGTTACCGAGGCGGCTGCGGCCCAGGTCGAGGCCAGAGGCGATCCTTTGAGCGATGATTCCGCGATTGTGGTGGCGGGCGACGATTGGCATCCCGGGGTGATCGGGATCGTGGCCGGGCGCTTGCGCGAACGCTGGCGCAAGACGGTTGTGGTGATTGGAACTGACCCCATCAGCGGCATTGGTAAGGGCTCGGGCCGGTCTCAGCCCGGCTTTAATTTGGGGCGGGCCATCCAGAAGGCGGCAGACGAGGGCGTGATTCTGGGGGGCGGAGGCCATGCCATGGCGGCGGGTCTGACCGTGAAGTGCGATCAGATCGACACTTTTCGCGCCTATCTCAATACGGCCCTGGCGGGAGAGCAGGCGGGCGCTGTCGAGGCCGACCGGGTCGAAATCGACGCCCTTATCAGCCCCGGACGGGCGGACCGGGCCTTACTCGACGCCTTTCAGGTGATGGCCCCGTTTGGTCCGGGCAATCCCGAGCCCGTGTTTGCGCTGATGGATGTGCGCGTGGCCGAGTCCTCGGCCCTTAAGGGCGGGCATGTGCGCTGTACCCTCAGTGA
>JBKBWB010000032.1:0-12113 GCA_046289215.1 Asticcacaulis sp.
GTATGGTGCGGGGCTTTTTCATCTTTGCCCTCGCCTGTAGCCTCGGGGCGGTGATCAGCCAGCTGGTCGGTAGTGGCCTTGAGCGCCTTCATGTGCACTGGTTCCTGGCCGGGGCCGCGGGGCCGCTGGCGGGCGGCGTCTGGAACTATGTTGCGGCCTCGAAGCTGGCCTGGGGCCGGACCGGCGATGTCAGTTCGCCCAAGCCTAGCGCCAATGGATCCAAGGCCGTGGGTGCCCCGGTAGCGGGCGTGTCGGTTACAGAGCATCTGCCAGAGAACCGCGTCGCCGTGGGTTCCAACGGCCCGGATCTGGGTCATGCCGACCCGGCTTGATCAAGCGCTGGTGGCGCTAGGGCTGGCGGACAGCCGCACCCGAGCCCAGGCTGCGATCCGGGAGGGTAAGGTCACCGTGGACGGCCAGGTCTGCCTCAAGCCCGGACACCTGGTCTCAGAGTCGGCGGTTCTGACGGCTGAGCCGGTGTTTGATTGGGTCGGTCGCGGGGCACTCAAGCTCGATCACGCCCTTAATCTGTGGCCGGTGCCGGTCACAGGCGGCGTGTTCGTCGATGTCGGCGCCTCAACCGGGGGGTTTACTGAAGTGCTTTTGGCCCGTGGGGCATCCCGGGTCTATGCGGTGGACGTGGGGCGCGACCAGTTGCATCCGCGCTTACGGGCCGATCCGCGTGTCGTGTCCCTCGAAGGTTGCGATGCCCGCACCTTAAGTTTGGAACAGATCCCTGAACCGCTCGACGGGGTGGTCTGTGATGCCAGTTTCATCAGCCTGACCAAGCTTCTGGCTCCGGCCCTCAGCTTGGCGCGCCCCGGGGCGGTATTGGTGGCTTTGATCAAGCCTCAGTTCGAGCTGTCGCCAGACAAGATCGGCAAGGGTGGGTTGGTCCGCGATCCGGCTGATTTTGCCCGCGCGGTGGAGCGCGTGCAGGCAGCGGTTATTGACTGGGGCTGGCATGTCCGCGCCCTAGAAAAAAGCCCCATCTCCGGGGGAGACGGGGCTGTGGAGTGGCTGCTCTGGGGCATCAAAGCAGGGGAGGAAGGCAGTGCTCAGATCCGGGACCCGGACTGAAAAGGGCGTTTAGTCCACGACGCGGTAGCGGCCTTGGGCATCCGGGCAAACCCGAACAAAGCGTCGCTCGACCGAGCCGTCTGGCATGTGGATCGGGCTGTCGGCCATCCGGCAACCATCAGTCTGGGCCGGGCGGGTGTCATAGGCGGCGCGTTCCGGATAGCGGTAACGGTCGTCGTTATAACCCCGGCTGCGATCACGATCGTAATCATAGCCGTAGCCTGAGCCATAGCGGTCATAACCCCCGGTGGCGCCATGGCTACCGCTGCCCGGATAACCGCGCTGGCTGTAGCGGTCCTGGCCATAGCGATCATCATAGTCTTCGCCGGTGCCGCACGCGGCCGAACCGCTACCGACTTGTGAGCCTACGACGGCCCCGAGGATCGCGCCCAGCACAGCGCCTTCAGCACGGGCGTTTTTTGCAGCAACATTGCCGCCGATTGCGGCCCCGGCCAGGGCCCCGGCGACCCCGCCAGCCGTGCCGCGCTGGCGCGCTTCGCGGGTGCATGGATCATACGCGCCGCGAGGCTCATCGCGATAGCCGCGGTCATAGGATTGGGCAGTTGCCATTGAGGGGGCGGCCACGGCGGCAAGGGTGGCGACCAGAACGGCCAGGGCAACGGCCGACTTTACGGGACGCGGGGAAGTCTGAGACATGGTTGGCTCCTGTGGTCCGGCGAGGCCGGTGTTCGTCATGGTTTGAGTAAAGCGTATTGAACCTGAACATGGCTTGAGTTGTCCGTTCATCTTCGTTCAGGTTTGTGCCGGGCTTTGGTCACAATCCGTGGGGCAAAATTCGGCGTTCATGATCAGGGCTGGTGTTTCGCATCCGGATCCGTCAAAAAGTGCCATGGCTGTTTCCCGAAATTCTCGAAAATCCCGCCCTTCGGCTCCGGGCCGTGGCGGTCGCCCGGCTGTCGGTCGTCCGCCTTTGGACCGTCCGGCCGAGCCGCCGGTGTCGCTGACAATTGATCGTATGGGCGCCCAAGGCGATGGTCTGGCCCGCGCCCCGTCGGGCAAGACTCTTTACGTGCCCATGACCCTGGCCGGGGAGCAGGTGACGGCGACGCCCGAGGGTGACCGAGCCACGGTCACGCAATGGCTGACCCAGAGCGTTGATCGGATTGACCCAGTCTGTCCTCACTATGCGTCATGCGGCGGATGCAGCCTGCAACACTGGGCCGCGGCGCCTTATCTTGAGTGGAAGACCCAGCTGGTGCGCGAGGCCTTGTCGCGTGAAGGGCTGGAGACCGACCTCCGTCCTGCTTTTGCCAGTCGCCCCGGAACACGCCGCCGCATTGGTCTGCATGTGCGGGCCACCCGGTCCGGCGTTGAGGTTGGCTTCAAGGCCCGCCGCTCCTGGAGCCTTGTTCCAATTGAGACCTGTTCCGTGGCCGATCCGCGTTTGGTGGACCGACTGGATCTGTTCCGCCGTCTGGGAACTTGTCTTCTTGAGCATCCCAAGTCCGCGCCCATCCTGCATGTGACCCTGACGGAGACGGGGCTTGATGTCGAAATTTCCGGTGTCGAGCGCAAAAGCGGGGGGCTGAGCGCCGATGCCCGCATGCGGCTTGCCGAGATCGCTGCAGAGGCCGATCTGGCCCGCATCAGTCTGGCGGGTGAGATCCTTTATCAGGCCCGCAGCGCCATGGTCCGCTTTGGCCGCACGCCGGTCGCCCTGCCGACCGGCGCTTTCCTTCAGGCCTGCCCGGAGGCTGAAGCCTTTATGGCCGAGACCATGATGCAGGCTCTGGGTGGCGTCAGCCGGGCGGCGGATCTGTTCTGTGGGGCGGGGACCTTTACCTTCCGGCTGGCGGAACAGGCCACGGTGCTGGCGGCAGACTCGGCTGAGGGGGCGGTCAACGCTCTCAAGGCGGGCATTGGCCTGACGCCGGGGCTAAAGTCCATCCGAGCCGAGGCGCGCGATCTGTTCCGCCGCCCGGTGATCGCCGAGGAAATGAAAGGGATTGAGGCCATTGTGTTCGACCCGCCACGCGCCGGGGCCGAGGCACAGACGCCCGAGATCGCCCGCAGTGGGGCGTCTGTTGTGGTGGGGATCAGCTGTAATCCGGCGACCTTTGCCCGGGATGCGCGCACGCTCACGGACGCCGGATTCCGGCTTGAGGCCGTGACCCCGGTCGATCAGTTTGTCTGGTCCGCCCATGTCGAGCTTGTGGGGGTATTCCGCCGCTGATCTGAGGGATCAGCTTTCGCCAATAATCCGGGCGTCCTTGGCGGCGGCGGACAAAGACGGCGAAGGCTGGCCCATCAGGTGGTGATAGATCCAGTAGGCCGCCATGACTTCTTCAATGTACTGGCGGGTCTGAGCGACCGGAATGGTTTCTGCCACCATCAACGAATCGGCGTCGGCATCCAGTACCCGAAGGGCTTCGCGCACCCGGCCTTCGCCGGCATTATAGGCAGCGACAGCGCGCAACAGGTCCCCTTTGATGAAAGGCGAGGACAGCAGGCGCTGGATATAGCGCTGACCGATATCAAGGTTAACCCCGGCATCAAGCAGGCGGTCCGGGTTCTGAGCCAACCCCTTGTCGCCGGTCACTATCGCGGCCGTAGCCGGCATGATTTGCAGAAGGCCATAGGCCCCTGCGTGGCTTTTGGCCTTGGCGTTGAACTTGCTTTCCTTGCGGGCCAGAGCATAGAGCAAGGCCTTATCGACCTTGAACCCATTGGCCGGTTCCAGCTCGGGCATTGGGAAAGCCGCGACATTGAATTGGCGGCCCGTATCACGCGACGAGCTGATCGGGGCCTTGAGCGTGACCGACAGGCTCAGCCAGCGGTCCCGCGCCGACGCATCTCGCGACGCCTGAGCGCCAAGGCGGATTTCCTGACCGGCTTCGGTGGTCATGCCCAACTGGCTGAGGGCCACCGCACGGCGCGCCCGCGGCTCGGCGCTGACCCAATCCGCCATGTCAGCGGTAAAACTGGCGGTGCGAGGCTTGTTAAGGATTGGCGCATTAACGGGCGGCAAGCCCCGTGCAGCCCGGACCGCAGCCGGTTCCACACCTAGGCGCTTTTCGGCGATTAGGCCGTAGAAGGTGAAGGGATAGGCCGCTGCCATTTGAAGGTAGGTCTGGGCCTCGTCGTTCAGCTTGAGGGCAAACGCCGCGCGGGCGGCCCAATAGCCCCCTGCCGAGCGGCTCCAGCTGCTCTGGGTTGGGTCTTGGGCCACAAAGGCAAAGTGCTCCATCGCCTCTTTGAAACGCTTGAGCCGAAAGGTCGCCAGACCGGCAATCCAGCGGTCCCCCGTTTGGGCGCTCAGGCTTACGGCCTGTTCGAGCTGGCCGTTATTAAAAGCAGATCGGGCAGCTTTTGAACCCACAGCCTCTGACAATTCAGAGCCCGGGGTGGCACCCGCTTCTGCGGCACGCGATACGGCTTCGACCTGACTCCATAGCCGGGTAGAGGCAGGAGATTCTGGTGCCGGAACGTCTGAGACATCGGCTGGTTTGCGGCGGTTGGCCAGTTTCCACACGCGCTCGGCCATGGGCAAATCTTTGTACTCGGCTAGCCAGGCCGTCAGCTCTTCATAGGTGGCGGTGTAGTTCGGGTGAAACAGCTTGGCGAACAGGACATAGCCCATCAGGCTCTTGTCCGAGGCCTCAGCGGCTTTCTTTTCGGCGGTTTCAAAATCGCCTTTGCGCGCCGCATCCATTGCGGCGCTGTAAAGCTGGGTATCCCAAGGCGACAGGACCGCTGAACTGGCGTGTGCCGCTGTGGGCAGGGACAGACCAGCGGGCACAAGCGTCAGGACAGAAAAGGAAAAAGCCAAACCCCGCAAGGTGTTGCGCCAGTTCACGCGCGCAAACATACGCAATGATGGGGGAGGCGTCCGCGTCATGTTTCCCTCTGATCCTTTTGATCACTCTCAGGTCATTTCGGGCCAGACGCGCTGACCGTATACGGCGTTTATATCGGCCTGTTAAAGATCAATCAAGGTTTCAGAAAGTTTCAAAAGGTCTTCCCAAGCCAGTTTCTTGCTGGCGGATTGTCGCAGCAGGAAGGCCGGGTGCAGGGTCGGCAGGGCCTTGATCGTTGGGCCGGGGGTATCCCCGGTCCAGTCAAACCACTGGCCGCGGAGTTTCAGGATGCCGTCTTCCTTGCCCAACAGGCCCTTGGCGGCAATGCCCCCAATCAACAGGATAGCTTTGGGCTGGATCAGGCGGATGGTCTTTTCGACAAAAGGCGACAGCACCAGCTGCTCGGCGGGAGTTGGCTGGCGGTTCCCAGGGGGACGCCAATAGACCGTGTTGGTGATGAACACATCGTCGAACAGACCAGCTGCGCGCAGCATCCGATCGAGAAGCTGGCCCGAACGGCCAACAAACGGTAGACCCTGAAGGTCTTCATCGGCCCCTGGAGCTTCGCCGATGGCCAGGATCCGGCCCTTGGGGTTGCCTCGGCCAAAAACCACCTGCCGCGCACCCAGATCGCGCAGGGGACAGCCCCGGAAGGCTTCAATAGCGGCTTTCAGGCTCTCAAGGTCGGTGGCCTCGGCGGCGCGCTGGCGGGCTTCGGCCAAGGCCATTACCGGATCGGGTCCGCTCTGCAAGCCCGGTTGGGGAGCCGAGACGATCAGATTGAGTTTAGGCGCCGCAGGACGGGGTGGGGGCAGGGTGCGGTCCACCGGGCTGTCGGCATAGCACACGTCAACCCCGGCCTCGGCCCAGAAGCTGAACAGCGCTTCGAGTGCACGCGGATCGGGGGCGGTGGCCGTCAAAACTGTCCCTGTCAGGTCATCGGAAATGAAGCGGTACACGAATAATGCTTGACCGCCCGAACGTCACCTAAGGATAAAGCAGAAAAGAACACCCGTCCGCAAGGCTGCAACGTGGCGACGGGTCCCGAACCGGAGGATTACCCCATGAGCGCGCCTGATACGGCTCCTGACGCGGCCGCCGCCATCGAACGGGAGTCGATGGAGTATGATGTTGTGATCGTGGGCGCGGGCCCGGCCGGTCTGTCGGCGGCGATCCGCCTGAAACAGCAGGCTGAAGTCGCCGGGCGCGAGATCACCGTGGCCGTGCTGGAAAAGGGCTCAGAGGTTGGGGCGCACATTCTTTCGGGTGCGGTGATCGATCCGGTGGGGCTTAAGGCTCTGTTCCCCGACTGGAAAGACCGCGGCGCGCCGCTGGAAACCGCCGTCACCGAGGACAAGTTCCTGTATCTCGGGCCGCAAGGGGTGCTGGATATTTCCGCCCTGCCGATGCCCGCCTTCATGAAGAATCACGGCTGTTACATTGCGTCTCTGGGCAACGTCACCCGTTGGTTGGCGGAACAGGCCGAGGCCATGGGGGTCGAGATCTATCCGGGTATGGCGGCCTCAGAGGTGGTCTATACCGATGAGGGCGCGGTCAAGGGGGTGGTGGCCGGGGTGTTCGGTGTGGCCCGCGATGGTAGCCAAAAGCCGGATTTCCAGCCAGGTCTGGAACTGCATGCCCGCTATACTCTGATCGCCGAAGGGGTGCGCGGTTCGCTCGCCGAAGGTCTGATTGCCCGCTACGCGCTGAACAAGGGTAAAGAGCCGCAGAAATACGGCACCGGCATCAAGGAGCTGTGGCAAGTCCCGCCAGAGCAGCACCGCCCGGGCCTCGTGCAGCACACCATGGGCTGGCCGCTCGATAATAAGACCGGCGGCGGCTCGTTCATGTACCACTTCGGCGACAACTATGTGGCCATCGGCTTTGTGGTGCACCTCAACTACGCCAATCCTTATATTTCGCCGTTTGACGAGTTCCAGCGGTTCAAACAACACCCCTCTGTGCGGCCTTTCCTCGAAGGCGGTCGGCGGATCGCCTATGGCGCGCGGGCAATCACCGAGGGCGGCTATCAGTCAGTGCCGGATCTGACCTTCCCCGGTGGGGCGTTGATCGGTTGTTCGGCGGGCTTTGTGAATGTGCCCCGGATCAAGGGCAGCCATAATGCGGTGCTGACCGGGATTATGGCTGCTGAAGCGGCGTTCGAAGCGGTTTGTGCCGACCGTCGTCAGGATCGTCTGGAGGCCTATCAACAGGCCTATGACACCTCGCCAGTGAAACAAGAGCTCAAGCTGGTCCGCAACGTCAAGCCGCTCTGGTCGCGCCTAGGCACCGTGTTCGGGGTGGTGGCCGGGGGGCTCGACATGACCCTGACCAGTCTCACCGGAGGCTGGTCTCCTTTCGGCACACTTAAGCACGGCAAGACCGACGCCGAATCAACCGGTGAGGCTAAGGACTTCAAGCCGATCGCTTATCCCAAGCCGGATGGAGTCATCAGCTTCGATAAGCTCTCTTCGGTGTTTATCTCCAACACCAACCACGAAGAAGACCAACCGGTGCACCTGCGGCTTAAGGATCCGACGATCCCCTTGAGCCTCAATCTGCCGAAATATGCAGAGCCCGCCCAGCGCTATTGCCCGGCTGGGGTTTATGAAATCGTCGAAGAGCCGGGAACAGGCCCGCGTTTCCAGATCAACGCCCAGAACTGCGTCCACTGCAAAACCTGTGACATCAAGGATCCGTCGCGGAATATTGTCTGGACAACCCCTGAAGGCGGCGGTGGACCCAACTATCCAAACATGTAAGTCTGTCGGCTCAGCCGGGACCGGAGTACGGATATGTCAGACAAGGTCGCAGATCGCCGCACCAATAAGGCCGACGTGTTCAGGCCGTTGGTCATGAGCTTGGTGATCGGGGTCCTAGTGGCTGATCCGGTCCTTGCTGCCACCAAGAGCCGTCCCCCGTCAGCCTATGGGCTCTATCTGGCCGGGCGTCAGGCCTTGGCTGAGGGGGAGGTTCGGCAGGGGGCGGATATGCTTTCGCGGGCTGCGGGCCTCGATCCGACCAGCGCCGACCTTAAGACCCAAGCGTTTCTATCCGCCTTGTTCACCGGTGATCTCGGGACGGCCGCGCGACTGGCTCCGGTCTCCCAGGACGCGCCACGGGCCATTGTCTGGGCCGGGGCCTTGGCCAATGCCGTTAAGGCCATGGATGACCAAAAGGGTAGAGACGCCTTGGCGGCCCTTGACCGTGCCAACGCGATCATGCCGGGCGAAGATGTGGTCCTCTATCTGCGGCCCTGGGCCCTAGCGCAAAAGGGCGATTGGAAAGCGGCCCTGACCCCGGTCGTCAGCGATGATCCCCAGGGTCTGAGCGCGCTGATTCTCGAACATGGGCGGGCCTTACGCCTCGAAATGCGCGGTCGACAGGCCGAGGCGGAAACTGTCTATAAGACGCTGATGGCGTCGCGGGCCAAGACGCTGTTTGCCTTATCCTATGGTGAGTTCCTAGAACGGCGGGGGCGGGCCGACGAGGCCCGGGCCGTGTTCACGGAGCTGTTGGACGGGGTCCCGGAAGACTCTCAAGTTAAGGCCGCGCTGCACCGTCTGGAGCAAAAAGCGGCGGCCCCGGCGGCGCCTTCGTTGAAGTCTGGGGCCGCCATGGCCCTGAATTATGGCTCGGCTTTATTACAGGCCCAGCGTCAGTCGGAAATGTCTCTTGCGGTCAACCGTATGGCGCTGGCGCTCGACCCGGCTTTTGACCGTAGCTGGATCATGGTCGCCCAGTCGCTCGAGCGTATGGAGCAGACCCAGGCCGCGACCGAAGCCTATGGACAAATCGGCCCGGATTCGCCGTTTTATGTCGAAGCGCAAGTCCGTCTGATCTGGTTGGATCAAACCGCGCAACGGCCTGAGGCCGCCTTGTCTCGATCCCGGTCTTTGGTTCAGGCTCAACCGGCCTCGCTTCAGGCTGTGCTGGCCTTGTCAGAACTCTTGCGGACGCAGAAACAGACAGCCGCTTCGGTCAAGGTGATCGAGGACTGGCGCAACCAATACGGCGAAACGGCCCTGACCTGGCGGGCTTTGTTCAGCTATGGCATCAGCCTCGAAGCCGACGGACGTTGGACTGAGGCTGAATCAGCCTTGCAAAAGGCGCTTCAACTCAGCCCCGAACAACCGGAAATCCTTAATTTCCTCGGCTACAGCTGGATCGACCGCGGCGTAAAGATCGAAGAGGGCATGGGGCTGGTGCGCAAGGCCCTAGCCGCGCGGTCGGACTCCGGGGCCATGCTCGATTCGCTGGCTTGGGGCCATTACCGGTTGGGGCAGTACCAGCTGGCGCTTGAATTGACCGAACAGGCCGTACAGCTTGAGCCCGGCGATCCGGAAATCAACGCACATTTGGGCGATATCTATCTGGCCGTCGGTCGGTCCCGCGAGGCGGTGTTTCAATGGCGGCGGGCCTTGTCGCTGGAGCCAGCTGACAAGCTCAAGGCCGAGCTGGAGCAGAAACTCAGCCGTCATGCCCCAGTGAAGTCTGGCCCGGGAACACAGGTGCCGGTGATTGCGGGCGCGTCGGGATCCAAGACGATGCCCGCGCCAAAGGTTCCGGGTCCGAGCGTCCCGTAAGCGGTAAGGCGTTCCCATGACGGTCACTCTGCGCTTGGCCCCAGCCGCGGCCAAGATCAATCTGTTCCTGCATGTCGGCCCGCCCGAGGCCAACGGCTATCACCCGCTGTCGTCCTGGGTGGTGTTTACCGATACGGGAGCCGGGGACAGGTTGAGCCTTGATTTCGCTTTGCCTTCAGATCCGCCGATGACGCTCGACATAGGCGGACCATTTGGGACGGGGCTCAGCACCGGACCGGACAATCTGGTCTGGCGGGCTTGGGCTGGCTTTCATGACGCCTATGGGCCCTTGCCCCCGGTCCGCATCCACCTTGAAAAAGCTCTGCCGCTGGCGGCGGGGATCGGCGGGGGCTCGTCCGATGCCGGGACCATGTTGCGGCTGTTACGCGATCAGTTCCGCCCGGATGTGTCTGATGAGGGGCTCGAACCGCTTGCGGCGTCGCTGGGGGCAGATGGGATCATGTGCCTGCACCAGCAGGCAGCGGTGGTGACGGGCTATGGCGAGATCCTCGCACCCGCGCCCGTCTTGACCGGAAGCCTGTCCGATCTGGCGGTGGTGCTGATCAATCCGGGCCACCCGTCACCGACCGGAGCCGTCTATGGGGCCTATGATGCCGCCTTGAGCGCCACGGGGGGCAGCGCCTCAGCGGCTCTGCCGGCGGATCTGCCCGAGCGCTTTGACAACCTGAAAGACCTTGTGGCGGTTCTGGAGACCACCCGTAACGATCTGGAGCGCCCCGCCATTGCCCTGTGCCCCGCGATCGGCAAGGTCTTGGCCAGCCTGCGACGCCACCCGGTGACGGCTTTTGCGCGGATGTCCGGGTCCGGAGCAACCTGCTTTGCCCTTTGCGAAACCCGAAAGGGGGCCGAGGCTCTGGCTGTGCACTTACGCGAGCTTTACCCTGACGGCTGGGTGGCTGTGGCCGGTCTGAAGACCTGATCGAAGTTGTATCGTCCACTCTGTAACCAAAACAGTGCGGGGGAAAACGACAGGAGCGCTTGAAGACCGGACGCCTGCGCCCTATGGTCCGCCGTCATCGTTTTTTGTGCACCGCGATAAGGCCTTGTCTGACCCCGTGAACACGCCCGCGTCTCCGCTTTCGTTTCAGGATCTGATCCTGACCTTGCATGCCTACTGGAGCCAGCAGGGCTGTGCGATTCTCCAGCCCTATGACGTCGAGGTCGGGGCCGGGACCCTGCATCCGGCAACGGTGCTGCGGGCTCTTGGTAAAAAGCCGTGGAAAGCGGCCTATGTGCAGCCGTCGCGCCGTCCCGCCGATGGCCGTTACGGGGAAAACCCCAACCGCCTTCAGCACTATTACCAGTATCAGGTGATCCTGAAGCCGAACCCCGATAACCTTCAAGAACTCTATCTGGGCTCGCTCAAGGCGATTGGGCTAGATCCGGCCTTGCACGATATCCGCTTTGTCGAGGACGACTGGGAAAACCCCACAGTCGGGGCCTGGGGGTTGGGCTGGGAAGTCTGGTGCGACGGCATGGAAGTGACCCAGTTCACCTATTTCCAGGGCGTAGGCGGTATCGAAGTCGATGTGGTCTCGGGCGAGCTGACCTATGGCCTCGAACGCTTGGCCATGTATGTCCAGAACGTCGATAACGTCTATGACCTGCGGTTCAACAATGCCGGTCAGACCTACCGCGAGGTGTTCCTCGAACAGGAGCGCCAGTTCTCGGCCTTTAACTTCGAAGTGGCTGATGTGGCGGTGCTCAAGCGCCAGTTTGAAGACATGGAAGCTCAGGTGATGCGTATCCTCGCCCACAAGGGGCCGCAGGGGCAGGCGTTGGTCCTGCCGGCCTATGACCATGTGCTCAAGGCGTCGCACCTGTTTAACCTGATGGATGCCCGCGGGGCGATCGCTGTGGCCGAGCGCCAGAGCTATATCGGCCGGATCCGGGATTTGTGTAAGGCCTGTGCCCTTGAGTGGGCGGCCCAAGAAGAGGCCCGCGTCTGATGCCTCAGTTGCTGATTGAACTGTTTTCCGAAGAAATTCCCGCCCGGATGCAGGCCGGAGCGGCCCGGGATCTGGAGCGCCTGTTCAAGGCGCGTCTGGACGAGGCGAGCCTCGCCTATGCCGGGCTGGTCACCCACGTTAGCCCGCGCCGTCTGTGTCTGGTGGTCGAGGGGCTGGATGCCGCCCAAGCCGATCGTCTGGAAGAGCTGAAGGGGCCACGGGTCGGGGCGCCGCCGCAGGCGCTCGAAGGCTTCCTGCGCAAGACGGGCCTTTCGGCGGATCAACTGACCGAAGAGGGCGGGGTCTATATGGCCCGGATCGAACGCAAAGGCCGTCCGACGCCGGAGATCGTGGCCGAGGCCCTTGAGGCGATTATCCGCACCTTCCCCTGGCCGAAGTCGATGCGCTGGGGCAGTGGGACCCTGCGTTGGGTCCGTCCGCTGAAGCGGATCACCGTTCTGTTCGACGGGGCGGTGGTGCCGCTCTCGGTCGATGGGATCAGTGCGGGCCAGACGACCGAAGGTCACCGGTTCATGGGGGCGGCTGAGCCGTTTACTGTCGGGGATTTTGCTGATTATCAGGCCAAGCTTCGGGCCCATTTCGTGCTCCTGGAGGCCGCTGAGCGCCGTGCGCTGATCCTGCAGCAGGCCGGGGCGGTT
>JBKBWB010000033.1:0-12090 GCA_046289215.1 Asticcacaulis sp.
TGTTCTGGCAATCAGAGTTCTGCGAAAGAGCGCGCGCGTCAACCCTTTATTAAGGCCTTTTTTTGACGAAGCCGTGACAAAAACGCGATAGTTTAACGTAAGCCCATCAGATTAACTCTAAAAAATGACCAATGGTCACTTGGGAGGCTTTTGCCTCCTCATCAGCCACGGCGCTGAAGAAACCAGACGCGCGCAGCACCGTATTCTCGCTCATCCAGCGTAACCCACCCCTCGCAAACAGGCTCTGGTTCTTCACGAGACCGTTCAAAAACTGCAATGGCAGTTTCAGAGACCCATTGCCCTTCTATCAACCGGGCCAGCGCTTGGTCGCCCAGCCCCTTGCCATAAGGGGGATCTAGAAAGACAAGATCGAAAGCCTCCCCGGCTGACCCGGGCCGAACCCCAAGATCCGTGGCATCGCGCCGATGAATCCGGGTGTTGCCAAACAAGGCCATGGCCTCTGCATTCTGTCGTATGACACCGCGGGCTTCGGCGTCCGTTTCCACAAACAGGCAAAACAAGGCTCCCCGCGAAAGCGCTTCAAATCCCAGAGCGCCTGAGCCTGCAAACATGTCCATGACACGTAATCCATCCAAGCGTGGTGCCCAGGCTGCGTGCTCAAGGATATTGAAGATGGCCTGCCGGGCTCGGTCTGACGTCGGACGGGTCGTTTCACCCTCCGGAGCCGTCAACAACTTTCCTTTAAATCGCCCGGCAACAATTCGCATTGTGTTCTTAGTCTCATCCTTATGGGGCGCTACGCATTAGCAGATAAAGCCTGCCATACAAGTCACTTGATCCGCTTGCAGCCAGCAAGAACCTTTTAATCTCTGAGGCGCACTCTTGTGCTTGTAATGCTGTACACGACCGCCCCACAGGAGGGCATCATGTCTCTGTCACCGACCGGAAGCTTCAGACGCCACAACGATCACTTTGAACCCGAACGGACCTTGGACCCTCAGGAGCAGCGCAAGCTCCGCGGCCATCTAGAGCAGATTGACTACATGGCTTACGCCTCAAACCAGGCCGTAATGCCACAGGTTCTGGGCCGTACCGATATCAATCGGTTCCAGCAACTGGCCGTAGCCGCAGCACAAGCTCGGGCGCAATGGGTCAAGGAAGCACTAAGCTTTACCGAAGCGGGACATGTCCCGACCCCTGAACAGACCAGTCGCCTAGCCCACTTGCGAGCGACCTTCAGCGAACTCAGTCAAGCCTATGAAGCCATGCGCCGCATGGTGGAGCGCGGATACATCCCCTACATTCGCACTGACCTCAAGTAACAAAATAACCAAAATCTGAATCCCGCCGAAATAAAAATGACGCAATGGCGCCATGAAAGAGTTTAATCGCCTCACAAATAGGCATTTATTCCATTTGGCAAAATCGAAACCAATAAAATTCCCACCCAAAAAAGATCATCAACTTCGATTCACCTTATACTAAGGCTCTTTAGATAGTCTGGCCGTAACAATCCTGTTTTCCCTCCCCAGGCAGGTCACGATGTCGTTTCAAAAACTCTCCATCCGCGTTTCGCTGATCGCCGTCAGTGCGGCGATCGTCTTCGCGGCTTTGCTTACAGTCAGCATCTCTGGCTGGTGGCTGATGCACGAAGATGCCCGCCGCCAAGGCGCAAGTCAGGGTCAGGCCCTTTCTGAATCCTATGCGGAAAAAATCGAAAAAAACATAGGACAGGCCATCAAGAACTCGGCTGTTGCTGATGCCATGATTGAATCTCTGGTCTCAGACACAACGACCGCCAATCGTGATCAGATTGGCGCATCGACGCAGAAATTGGTTGAGGCCAATCCGGACATCGTCGGCATGACCGTCGCTTTCGACGCCAATGCCCTCGACGGACGAGATGCCGAATTTACTGCGCACCCCTATTCCGATGCCACTGGTCGATATGTCCCGTATTTCTATTGGAACACGGACCGTACCGTGGCCGTGGAAAAGCTGGTGATGACCGAAGAGGCCGGAATCGGGACCTGGTACACGGCCCCGATGGAACAGAACCGGACCCTTGTCACAGCCCCCTACATTTACCCAGTGAATAATGTCCCAGTGTTGATGACGACGGTATCCGCCGTCATCCATCGCGACCAACAACCGATTGGCGTGGTCACGACCGATATCGCCCTGACGGATCTGTCAAAGACCATGGCCGCCTACAAACCCTTTGGTGTGGGCAAGGTCGAAGTGGTCGGCGGGGATAACCTCTGGGTTTCCAGCCACGATATGAAGATGCTTGGCAAGGCCGTCGAGGATCAAGGCCTGATGGCTCAGATCACGGCAGCGTCAAAGTCCGGTATGTCCTCAGAGCAAGTCAAAATCAAAGGGCGGGACGTTCTGCGCATCGTTCACCGTGCTGACCTTCCAGGCACCAAAGACAGCTGGTATGTCGTCCTGGAAGCACCGATGAGCGCAGTGACGGCTGCCGCAAACCAGACCCTGAACACCATGTTGCTGGTTGCGGCCCTGATTATGGCCCTTGTGGGCGCAGCGGTCTGGTTTGGCTCGCGCGCTTTGACCCAACCCATCGAGAAAATGACCGCGTGCATGCGTCGCCTGGCCGACGGGGACACGCAAATGACCGTCTATGGTCAGGAGTTCCAGAACGAGCTGGGAGACATGTCCCGAGCCCTGGAAATCTTCCAGCAGAACGCCCGCGAGCGCGAATCCCTCGAGCAAGCTCAAGAAGAAGAGAGCCGTCGCCAGCGTGAGCGGCAAGCGCATGTGGATGCCGCCATCGCTCATTTCCGACAAGTCATGTCAGATCTTGTAAGCCAGATGGAAACCTCGACCGTAGAGTTGTCGGAAACCTCCAACTCCATGGCCAGCTTGGCTGCCGAAAGCCTGAACCGCGCCCAAAGCGCCGCCCAGGCCTCTGACAATGCCTCCAGCAACGTCCAGAGCGTCGCCGGGGCGACCGAAGAAATGTCCGCCTCGATCAAGGAAATCTCGTCTCAGGCGGCCCGCACGACCAGTGTGGTTAGCAACGCTGCCCAAAGCGCCCGCATGACCAACGAAAAGGTCAGCACCCTGACCGAGGCTGCTGGAAAGATTGGCGAAGTCGTGACCCTGATCAAGGACATCGCCAGCCAGACTAACCTCCTGGCCCTCAACGCCACGATTGAGGCGGCTCGGGCCGGCGAAGCGGGCAAGGGCTTTGCTGTGGTCGCCACCGAGGTCAAGACCCTCGCTGATCAAACGAGCAAGGCCACCGAGGAAATTGCCAGCCAAATCGGTTCGATCCAGACGGCTACGCAAGAATCTGCGGACGCCATCGCCCAGATCACCCGCATCATCGAGGAGATCGACGGCTACACCTCGGCCATCGCCGCCGCGGTGGAAGAACAGGGCGCCACGACCGTGGAAATCACGCATAACG
The DNA here is from genome assembly GCA_046289215.1 of Asticcacaulis sp. GTDB lineage: Bacteria > Pseudomonadota > Alphaproteobacteria > Caulobacterales > Caulobacteraceae > Asticcacaulis. The sequence continues at coordinate 3,395 of JBKBWB010000033.1, forward strand.
TTAGCTCAGCCGCTGCCGGGGCCCAGGTGGTGTCCTCGGATATCAGCCAGCTGACCGAAGCCGTGGACAAGACCACCGCCTCGTCGGAACGGGTCAAGGGCGTTTCGGCCCGTGTCTCGGGGGCCTCGGATCGCCTCAAGACCGAAGTCGAGACTTTCCTGCGCAACGTTTCTGCCGCCTAACGGACTTTCGTTTTGCCCTTGATCAAGCCGCTCCACGCCAGGGGCGGCTTTTTCATTGGTGCGGACTGGGCTTTGCGACAAAAAAGCCTCGCCCTGTCTTTTTTGTTACCGGCTTCCCTTACGGACCCCTCTGGTTCCCTTCCTAAGGACTGATTAGGTTAGATTCCAAGACACAGATCCGCTCAAGACGGACGGTCAGGGAGAGGTCTAATGAACATGCTGGAGTGGATCCGGCGCGAAACGCGCTATCTGCGGCGACTTTTGCGGCTTCTGATCAAAATCAAGCCCGTAGATCCAGCGTCTCCTAACCTGGTGTGTGATGATCTGGAAGCGTCTGTCCGGCGATGGCCTGACCATGTCGCCATTGAACTGGATGATCAGTGCCTGACCTATGCTGAACTGGATGCCCTGGCTAACCGCTTTGCCAACTGGGGCCTTGCTCAAGGCCTGAAGCGTGGGGATACAGTGGCTTTGTTCTTGCCCAACAGGCTGGACTATGTGGCTTGCTGGTATGGCCTTAACAAGATCGGCGTGATCTCAGCCCTGATTAACTATAGCCTGGCAGGGAATGCCTTGGCCCATTGCATCCGGATCGCAGACGCAAAAGCCCTTATCTGTGACCCAACAACACTACCGGCCCTGTCCGGACCGGACGGATCCCCCGTGAGTGAACTGCCGGTCTGGTGCCTGGACTTGAAAGCGGATGGTCCAGCGTCGAGGGCCCTTTCTCCGGTCCTTGACAAGCTCTCCACGACACGCCCGGAACGCTCCTTGCGCCGGGGTATGACGGCCCGTGATGTGGCGATGTATATTTATACGTCTGGCACAACCGGCCTGCCGAAAGCCGCAAAGATTAGCCACATCCGCGCCCAGCTTTATATGCGCGCCTTCTCTGGCATGACGGAAGCCAGTGAAAAAGACAGGGTTTATGTTGCCTTGCCCCTCTACCACTCGACAGGAGGCCTCTGTGGGGTCGGGGCCGCACTGATGTCTGGTGGGACACTTGTACTAAAGCGCAGGTTTTCTGCCAGCCAGTTTTGGGACGACATCATCAGCAAGCAATGCACGATGTTTGTCTATATTGGAGAGTTGTGCCGTTATCTGGTCAATCAAGCTCCATCAGCGAAGGAAAAGCAGCACAAGTTGCGCCTGATTTTTGGCAATGGCCTGCGCCCGGACGTCTGGGAACAATTCGACGAGCGCTTTGGCATAACGGATGTGGTTGAATTTTATGGCTCCACCGAAGGCAATGTTCAGGTTCTGAACCTGGATGGGAAAACGGGTGCCATAGGCCGCGTCCCAGCCTATCTCAAGACCCAGTTCAACATCCGCCTGGTTCGCTTTAACTTCGAGACCGAAGAGCCGGAGCGCGACGCAAATGGCCGCTGCATTCCTTGCAAGCCAGACGAAGTGGGCGAAGCCATCGGCCTGATCAAACAAGATGCCCGCCACAATTTCTCGGGCTATGCCGACAAAGCGGCCTCGGAAAAAAAGATCCTGCGCGATGTCTATGCCCCGGGCGATCAGTGGTTCCGTACGGGAGACCTGATGAAGCAAGACGCGGACGGGTATTTTTATTTCGTTGACCGGGTCGGAGATACTTTCCGCTGGAAAGGCGAGAACGTCTCGACCCTCGAAGTGGCCGAGCATCTGACGGGTGTCCCGGGTCTTTTGGAAACCACCGTCTATGGCGTGCCTGTGGGTCAGCTCGAAGGCAAGGCCGGGATGGTTGCGCTGGTCGTGACGGACGGGTTTGACCTCAAACAGTTTGCCGCGCACGTGGACCGCTGCCTGCCGGTCTATGCTCGCCCGGTGTTTGTTCGCCTACTCCAGGATCTGGAGACCACAGGCACTTTCAAATACCGCAAGGTGGATCTGGTTAGAGACGGTTTTGATCCGGACAAAACCGAGGATCCCTTGTTTGTTCGCGAAGGCGACACCTATCGCCCCATAACGGCCGACCTGCACCCCACTCTGATTACTCCGGGCTACCGGTACTGAACCTACTGGATCCTCCCCCATTTAGCCGCTATGGTTGAATGGGGGAGGACTTCATGACTCACGCGTTTATTACAGTATGCCTGCCGGTCTCAAAAGATCGGGAAGACCAGACCCAATCGGTTCTTGAGGACATGGGTCACCCTTTGCGCCCGGATCTGGCTGAAAAAGTCAAAGACCTGGGCACCATCCATTTTCTGTCCCTGACCCTGATCCCCTACGCGGTTGATGCCCAAAGCGCCTACCTCATGCTGGAGGCCAGCGCCGATGGTGACCCCGACAGCCAATTGGCAGCGCTATGCCGTGCCCTTGAGCCCGAATTTTGCAACCTTCTCAGAGTGGCTGGCCTACCTTCAGCTCCTGAAACCGTCCGAAAAACTCTGGAAAAAGGCCGCCTTCGCATTGGCTTGAATCTTTGGGATCAACCAGGCCTGACCTTTACGGGAACCCCGGACTATTCCGTTCGCCGTATTCTCGATGAAGCCGATCTGGCCCGGGCGGTTGCCCCGCTGGTCGAAGTTCGAAAAAGCCCAAGCGCGCTTGAAACCCTTGACGCCGTGCGTGACAGCCTGCGCGCAGGCCCATGCGGAAAGTTGCTTACCCCTGCCCCCGTTCCCTTTCTCGACAATCCCCGCATATTGAAGTTTGGCCCGGCCCTGAGCCTCGCAGCCCGGACTCTATTCTTGCCTGTGACACTCTTGAGTTTGGCGGCCCTGATCCTTGGCACTCTGATTGGGATGAACAACGGCAGTCAGAAGGCAACCATCCCTGCATCCCGATTCCCTGAAGTCTCAGACATCGTTTCGCTGTTCAGCCAAAGTCTGATGGGGAGCCTTGAAGGCGCCGGTATCACAGCCATCCTGCTGACCATGATTTGGGTCGCCCTTGCCGGTCTGACCTACGCTGCCCTTCGCAAAGCGGAACAGACCGACCCCGCCGAAGACAGCCCTCCCCCTCTGGATCGCCTCGCGGCCATCACCGCTCGAGAAAACTGTAGTCCCCCAGAGCTGGACACACCCGTCCTGCAAAACCATCTGGCCGGGGTTTCGGTGATGAAGCCCGGCCTTCTTCGGGCCTTTACCCTGCGCTTCGCCTATCTTGTGATTGCGACCCTGGCGACGTTCCAATTTCGTCCCGGCTTCTTGGGGGATCTGGGCACCATCCACTTTGCCCGCTGGGTCAAACTGCCCAGAACCAACATCCTTCTATTCTTTTCCAACTATGGCGGCAGCTGGGAAAGCTACCTCGAAGACTTTATCACCAAGGCCAGCCATGGTCTGACCGGGGTCTGGAGCAATACAAAACACTATCCCCGCACGGAAAACCTGTTTTTCAAGGGCGCGACCGACGGCGATCGGTTCAAACGCTGGGCCCGAAATCAGCAATATCCCACCTGGGCCTGGTACAGCGCCTATCCGCACCTGACCACCGCCCGCATCCGCACCAACGCCGCCATCCGACGCGGCCTGGCGCTCGCCCGCACTGAGTCCGAAGCCCGCGACTGGCTGTCGCTGTTCGGCTCGGCCCCGTCAGATCCGACATCGCTGGAAGCGGCGGATATCCAGACCCTCGCCTTTGGCGGTCTCGGCCACATGCCCTTTGGCTGCATCCATATTCTGGGCCTGAGCGACACCCCCTCTCGCAACAAAGCCCTGTTACAGTGTTTGCTGCCCAAGATTACCTCGGCCGCATCCAAACCTCGGGGGGAGGCCTTGGTGCTAGCCCTGAGCGCGACAGGCCTTAAGAAGCTTGGACTCAATGCAGAGGAAAGTGCCCAATTCCCGATCGCCTTCACCCAAGGCATGGCCCATCCGACTCGCGCCCGCATCTTGGGGGATGTCGGGGTAAATGCGCCGGAGAATTGGGTTTGGGGCCAAGATACAGCCCAAGCGGATGCGGCCCTTCTGCTTTATGCCGAAACCGCTGAAGGTCTGAACGATCTCAAGGCCAGCCTCAAGCCGGATCTCGACCGCTTTGACGCGCGCATCCTGAGCCACATTCCCCTGCAACCGCTTGTGGACGTCAACGGTCAGCCCACGCGGCAAGTCCGCGAGCCTTTTGGCTTTGTCGATGGCATATCCAACCCCATCCTCAAGGGGACCCCGCGCGCGCTTAAAGCGCCCAATGAAACCGATCATCTGCTCAATCCGGGGGAATTCATACTCGGCTATCCCGACAGCCGGGGGTACATCCCCCCCAGTCCTGTCACAGAGGCCGAGCGTGATCCGGCCCATATCCTGCCCGCCGCAGCACCCAAAGATCTCGCCAGACTGGCCTTTGCCCCGCCCCTGGAGACTTGCCCCCGCGATCTAGGCCGTAACAGCAGCTTCCTTGTGATCCGCCAGCTTCAGCAGCATACGGACCGCTTCCAGGCCTATCTGCGCGAAGCGGCTCAGGATCTTGCCCCGCTCGAAGCCCAAGGCCTGATCAGCAAGGACCCGCGCGAACCCCTGACTGACTGGATTGGGGCCAAGATGATCGGGCGCTGGCCCGACGGCAGCTCCATGACCCGCCACGCCTATGTCAGCCAGTCCCGGGACAAGCCGAACGCGCTACCGGACAACCGCTTCCGCTATGGCGAAGATGACCGGGATGGCTATGGCTGTCCGTTCGGTGCCCACATTCGCCGGGCCAACCCGCGCGACAGCCTGTCCCCGGACACGCCGGACCAGCTCGCGATTACCAACCGCCACCGGCTGTTGCGGGTAGGTCGAACCTATAGCCTGACTCCACACGACAAGCCGCCCGAAGTCGGCCTGGCCTTCATGTGCCTCAATGCCGATCTGGAGCGCCAATTCGAATTTGTGCAGCAAACCTGGTCCCTGGCCCCCCAGTTTCATGGACTGGATGACGAAATCGACCCGATCTTTGGCCGGGGCAATGCCGCGTCGCGCCTGACCATCCCCACGCCCAACGGCCCGATCCGGCTCAGAGGGATGCCGGACTTTGTCACCGTGCGCGGCGGCGGATATTTCCTCATGCCTGGCCTTCGCCTGTTGCACTGGCTGTCGCGCTGATCCGTATCTGGTAGTCTGATATCGACTTTTTTCAGAAACGGGTTGCCACATCCGCCCGGCTTCGCCAGTTTGCCCGCCGTGAGCGTATGCGATGAGTGACCGATCCACCGGACAAGTCAGCCGCCTCGCGGCGGTGCTGGGTCCCACCAATACCGGCAAGACCCACTATGCGGTCGAGCGGATGCTGGGTCATGCCTCGGGCATGATCGGCTTGCCGCTGCGGCTGCTGGCGCGCGAGGTCTATGACCGGATTGTCCGCCTGCGCGGGGCGCGCAGCGTGGCGCTGATCACGGGCGAGGAAAAGATCGTCCCGCCCCATGCCACCTATTTCGTCTGTACCGTCGAGGCCATGCCGCTCTCGCGCCAGGTGGATTTTCTTGCCGTCGATGAAATCCAGCTCTGTGCCGATCCCGAACGCGGCCATGTGTTTACCAACCGGCTGCTGAACGCACGGGGACGGTTCGAGACCCTGTTCCTCGGGGCCATGACCCTTGCGCCCCTGTTTCGCCGCCTGTTCCCGGATGCCGAAATTGTGGTCCGCGAGCGGATGTCCAGCCTGGCCTGGGCCGGATCGAAAAAACTGACCCGCTTGCCCAAGCGCTCGGCTGTGGTCGCCTTTTCGGCCGAGAGCGTCTATGCCATTGCCGAGCTTTTACGCCGTCAACGCGGCGGGGCGGCGGTGGTGATGGGTTCGCTCAGCCCCCGCACCCGCAACGCCCAGGTGGCCCTGTTCCAGTCCGGCGAAGTCGACTTCCTTGTGGCCACGGATGCAATTGGCATGGGGCTGAACATGGACGTGGACCATGTGGCTTTTGCGGGCCTGCGCAAGTTTGACGGCACCCGCACCCGCTGGCTCACCCCCCAGGAAGCCGGCCAGATCGCCGGACGCGCGGGACGCTTCCGCAATGATGGCACCTTTGGCGTCACCGGCGATTGTGAGCCGATGGACGAAGACCTGATCGCCGCCATCGAAAACCACGACTACACCCCGCTCGAAGCCGCCGAATGGCGCAGTGGCGTGCTCGATTTCACCAATCTGACCGAGCTGTTGCGCACGCTCGCCCAGGGTCCGGGCCGCGATGGCCTGCGGCTGGCTAAGGAAGCGCTCGACGAAAAGGTCCTGCGCGCCCTCGCCGAGGATGACAGCATCCGCCACGCCGTCCGTGACCGGCAAAAGCTGATCCGCCTGTGGGATGTCTGTCAGATCCCGGATTTTCGCAAATCTACGCTCGATGAGCACATAAAACTGGTGCGGGTGTTGTTCGAGGCCCTGACCCGTCACGACCGGCGCATCCCCGACGACTGGATCGCGCCCCAGTTCGCCGTGCTTGATCGGCTCGACGGCGAGATCGACGCCTTGGCCGCGCGCTTGTCGGGGATCCGCACCCTCGCCTATGTCGCCAACCGCAGCGACTGGCTCAAAAACGCCGCCCACTGGCAGAGCCAGACCCGCGCCTTGGAAGACCGCTTGTCGGACACCCTGCACGAGCGGTTGGTTCAGCGGTTTGTCGACCGGCGCACCAGCGTGCTAATGCGGGCGCTCAATGTTCAATCGCAAACCTTTGCCGGAATTTCAGAAACTGGCCAGGTTAGCCTTGACGGCGAACTGATCGGTGAGCTCAAAGGCTTACAATTCACCCCCGCAACGGGAGAGACACAATTGGCAGACCGGACCCTTCGCGCAGCGGCCAGAAAAGCCCTGGCCCCTGAGATCCAGAAGCGCCTGCGGCAGCTGACGGATGACGAAGCCGCCCAGTTCACGCTGCTGCCGGAGGGAACCGTGCTGTGGCGCGGCGATGCCGCCGGTCAGATCCTTGCCTCGCCGCTGCTGTCTCCGCGCGTCAAGCTGCTTGGCGATATGGGCACGGACCCGGCGCGGGAAAAAGCGGCCCGACGACTGGAAACCTTTGTCGGCGATCAGGTGCGGGTGCACCTCTATCCGCTGATGACCCTCAATAGCGCCCTTGATGACGGTAAGCTCAAGGGCCTGCCGCGCGGGATTGCCTTCCGGCTGATCGAGGCCGGGGGGGTGATCGACCGCGAAGAGGCTGCGGCCGACCTCAAGGCCCTCACCCTTGACGAGCGTCGGGCTCTCAAGGCTCTGGGCGTTCGCATCGGGGCCTATAGCGTGTTCCTGCCCGGCCTGTTCACGACAGAGAGCCTGACCTTGCGCACGGTGCTGGCCCGGCTGGCCCTGACCAGCGCCGCCAAGACCTTAAGCGCCCCCGCGTCCGCCCCCATGGAGACGATCCCGGACGACAGCGGCCCGGAGCTTCTGCCCCAGTTTGCCCCACGTCAGGACCTGCCGCCGGTGAGCAAAGGCCTGTTGGGTCTGCGCCGGGTTGGCCCCTTCTGGGTCGGGGTCGAGACCTTGGAAAAACTCGATGCCCTGCTCCAGGAGGGCGGCTTCAACAAGGGCCAGTTCACCCTGCCGACCGACGCCGCCGAGCGTCTGGGCTGGGAGCCGCGCGCGCTGGAAGATCTGTTGCGCCTTCTGGGCTACACCCGGGGCATGCGGTCCGAGGCGGGCCAACCGAGCTTCTGGCGCCGTCGCCGCGCGGGTGAAGCCGCGCCGGTTTCCGATCAAGGCTTTGCCCCCCGCGAGGGTCGGCGTGATGACCGGCGTGAAGGTGGCCCACGCATGGGTCGTCCCGATCGCAACCCTGAGCGCAACCCTGAGCGCAGCCCAGAACGGAACGCAGAACGGGGCGCAGATCGTCGCCCGGAGCGTGCCTCTGAACCGCGTTCAGACCGTCCGGCCGCCAACAAACCCGCCTTTGCGCGCGCTGAACCGGCCAAGGTGGAGACCCGCGAAGAAACCATCGCCGCCTCGCCCTTTGGCGCTCTGGCGGCGCTGAAATTTGCCCCGCCCCCGGAACCGGCAGCCAAGACCCGCAAGGCCCGGGACGAGACGAAAGATAAGGCCCGGGACAAGGCTAAAGACAAGTCTCGGGACAAAACCCGGGACAAATCTCGTAAAGCGGACGCCAAATCCGCGACCGCTCCGGTCCAGGCGGACCCGTCACCCTATATCTGGTTCGATCCAAAGACAGACTCCGCAGAACCGTCCGAAACCAAGGCCCGCCGCAAGCGGAAGCGTAATCGCAACAAGCCGCGCCCTGAGGGCGTTACGGGCGCAACCGTGACGGCCTCGGCCGATCCTTACGTCTGGCAAGACGCCCAACCCATGGGACCGGATGCGGCAAACGCTGAGTCCGCCCCGAAAAAAGCCCGTCGTCGTCGCCGCAAGCCCAGAGGCGAACGGACGGGGGAACGGACCGCGAGCTCAGCGGACACCGTCGCGCACGCCGCCCCGGCAGAGGGGATCCCTGCCGAGACCGCCTGAACCGCATGAGCGAAGACGCCGCCCGGATTGATCTGTGGCTCTGGCAGGCCCGGTTCTTCAAGACCCGGGCGCTCGCGGCTGAGTTCTGTGGCAAAAACCGGATCCGCCTCACTCGCCCCGGCCAGTCCGAAGTGCGGGTCGATAAGCCCAGCC
>JBKBWB010000395.1:0-1684 GCA_046289215.1 Asticcacaulis sp.
GCGCGCGAGGGCCGGTCGGGTGCCGAGGCGTTGCATCCAGGCGCTGATGCCGTCGCTTTTGGGCATGTGGTCGGGGGCCCACTGGAAAAAGCTGGCGATCAGGATATCGGCGGCGGTGAATTGCGCGCCCATCAGATAGGGGCCAGTTTCCAGCGCGGCGGTCAGGCGGGCATCCATCTGGTTGGCATAGTGTTGCTGGCGCGGGGTCGGCTTTTGCCCCATGGCGCGACCAAACACCACCGGCTCCATTTCGCCCGCCGTATAGGCCAGCCAGCTGAGGTAGGCCCCGCGCCCGGCCTCGCCCACGGCGCGGCCCAGACCTTTTTCGGGATAAAGATCCGTCAGATAGAGCGCGATAGCGGGGGACTCGGTGAGCAATTCATCGCCGTGCTGAAGGGCTGGCACCCGCTTGTCGGGGTGCGGATTGGCCGGATCCTGGGCACCCGATCCATCCATGCGCAGGATCGACACCGGCTGGATCGTATAGGGCACATCAAGCTCTTCGAGCAGCCAGATAAAGCGGCTAGAGCGCGACATGGGGGCGTGAATGAGGGTCAGCATAGGGTCCTCCACCGAACCGGTTAAGCGATGATTGGTCATAACACAGCCCCTGCCAAATCCTGTCAGCAGCGGGTTTAACAAAGTTTTCACTATACCGGCGGGCGGTCACGCCGCACTATGAGGCTTAATTTCGACGCATGGGGGACCGCATGATCCGGCTCTTACTGAATATCCTGTGGTTTATCTGGGGCGGCTGGCTGACTGGCCTGTTGTGGCTGCTGGGCGGCTTGCTTCTGGCGGTGACGGTGATTGGCCTGCCCTATACCGGCGCGGCCTGGCGGATCGCCGGGTTTGCCTTCTGGCCGTTCGGCAAGCGGCTGGTCCAGCGCGACGACCGGGGCCAGGCGGATCTGGGCACCGGGCCGGTCGGCTGTGTGCTGAACGTGCTGTGGTTCGTGCTGGCGGGTTGGTATATCGCGCTGGGGCATTTCCTCGTCGCCATCACCGAGGCTTTGACGATCATCGGCATTCCGTTTGCGATCAAGGACTTCCAGCTGGCCCGCTTCGCCCTCGCCCCGATTGGGGTCGATGTGGAACGCGTCTAGATCTCAGAATTTGGGCTCGAACCGGCGCGGGGTGAAATTCAGATCCTGCGCCGCCTTGGCGTGATCAAAAATCAGGTCATCGGCCATGCGCGCGCCCATGCCCGCTGTCGCCCCTTTGAGGAACGGACGGGCCAGCAGCAACAAACTGCGCCAGACGGCAGGCGGCAAGGTGACGATCCGGGGCCGCCGCCCGAGCGCGGCAAAGATCCGCTCCACCATCGAGCGATAGGTCAAGGTCTCACCGCCGCTCAGGTGATAGGCCTGATTGACCGCCTTGGGGCTCAGGAGCGCGGCCAGCGCCGCATCAGCCAGATCGGCAGCGTGGACCGGCTGGCGCAAGCCATTGCCATCCCCTGCGAGCGGGATCACCCCAAACCGGCGGATCAGGCCGGCCAGGCGCGAGACGTTCTGGTCATGCCCCTCGTCGTAGATCAAGGTCGGGCGCATCAAGGTCCAGCCCACGCCGTGCTCGGCCAGGCGCATCACCCGGGCCTCACCCGCCGCCAGAGATTCCGCCACCGCCCGCTCCGAGGCCACCGGCGAGTCGATCTTGGTGAAGCGGCTGGTCGATGAAAACG
>JBKBWB010000396.1:0-1683 GCA_046289215.1 Asticcacaulis sp.
CAATCACCTGATGCCAGCGCAGCCCTTCGTTCCCGTCTTCGGCATCGATCCGGCCGCGCCAGGGGACACGCCAGTCAGACGGTGGAGACAGATCGGTCAGTAACGGCATGGGACACCTCTTCGCGTCCCCGCTCTAGACTGCGCCGAAGCCCCTGCCAAGACGGGGCATAGTCAGGGGCGGGCCTTTACCGCCTCGACGGTTTGGGCGGGGAAATCCGTAAAGATCCCGTCGATCTTGGCGGCTCGCAATGCCGACAGTTCCGCCTGCCAGTCGCCGTGCTGCCGCAAGTAGTCTGCGGCCTTGGGATCGCCCCGGCGCAGATCGGTCGAAAGGGCGGCGTTTTCCAGCCGCAGCGTCCAAGGATGAACCTTGAGCCCCAGAGCATGGGCCCGCGCAACCAAGTCCGTCACAGCGCCCGTGGCCTTGCCAGTGACATCGCGCGGCAAAATAAGGGTCTTGTCTGGCCCCAATCCCTGGGCATAGGTCGCTATCGCTTTCAGCCCGTCCGGCGTCAGCATCTGGGCATAGGTGGTCCCCGGCAGATCCGCAGGCCCCGCCTCGGCCGCCACAAGCTGCACCAGCGGCGTGCGAATCCGGCGGCTCAGACGCTGGAGCGGCGTGACCTCAAAACACTGAACAAATACGGGCGCGTCCGCCCCGGTCCATCCCGCCTTCTCCAGGGCCGAAACCAGTGCATCCTCGACCTTCAGGCCTAGGCCATTGAAATAGCTCGGATGCTTGAGCTCTGGATAGATGCCGATCACCCGCCCGGTCCGGGCGCTTTCGCGTTTGGCCAAGGCGATGACCTCTTCGAGGGTGAGGATCACGTCCTGACCATCAAAAGCCGTATTGGCCGGCCGAAGCTGGGGCATGCGCTCGCGCGTACGCAAGGTCTTGAGTTCTGCAAGGGTGAAATCTTCCGTGAACCAGCCTGCATAGCGCTCCCCGTCGATGACCTTGGTCGTCTTGCGTGACGCAAACTCCGGGCGGCCGGCCACATCGGTGGTGTCATTGATCAGGTTCTCGTGGCGGGCCACCAGATGGCCGTCCTTGGTCGCCACCAGATCGGGCTCGATAAAGGCAGCCCCTTGCGCAATCGCGCGCAGATAGGCGCTCTCGGTATGCTCCGGGCGCTCCCCCGAAGCCCCACGATGGGCGATCACCAGGAAAGGCGAAGCCGAGGCTTCAGCCCCTTTGGTCTGAACGACATGAGTCCTAGTTTGCGCCATAACCGGCGACGCACTCGCCATAAATAGCAGACACAAAGACCCGATCCTAAGCATTGCCGTTCACCCTTATTTGAATGGGCCTTACCATTACGGGGGTTTGGCAAAGGTTCCATGACAGCCACTTCCCGCACAACGCTCCATGACCCGCGGTCAACTCGCCTTCGGCACGAGGTTTGCCACACACAGAGTGAGCCGTACCAGAACGGCACGCTCAGATGGCACACAAGACCCGGATACATGAGGCAAACATGGCCAGCGATATCGACCTTCATCTCGGCAAGCGCCTGCGGCGGCGGCGGCGGCTGTTGGGCCTGACCCAACAACAACTCGCCCTCGCAGTCGGCATCCGCTTTCAGCAGATCCAGAAGTATGAGTGCGGGGCCAACCGCATCTCTGCAGCCCGACTGTGGCAACTGGCCAAGGCGCTGGAAACCCCGGTCAACTACTTCTACG
>JBKBWB010000397.1:0-1671 GCA_046289215.1 Asticcacaulis sp.
CTGGGTGCGCAACAACACCCATCCGCACCGTCATCCGGCCTACCTCAGTGTGGTGATCAGCACCAAGCCCATCGGCCTGCCGCCGGGGGATGCCAGCGCCGATCAAATGGATGCGGTGGCTGATCTGGCCGACCGTTTTGGCTTTGGCGAAATCCGCGTGGCCCATGATCAGAACCTGATCCTGCCGCATGTGGCCAAGGCGGATCTGCCTGCGGTCTGGGCGGCGCTCGACGTGGCGGGTCTGGCGACCCCAAACGCCAAAAAGATCAGCGACATCATTGCCTGTCCGGGGCTGGACTATTGCACCTTGGCCAATGCGCGCTCGATCCCCCTGGCTCAAGATATTGCCTCACGCTTTGCCGATACCGATCGCGCCGAAACCATCGGCGAGCTGGAGATCAAGATTTCCGGCTGCATCAATGCCTGTGGTCACCACCATGTCGGCCATATCGGCATTCTCGGCGTCGATAAGCAGGGCGAGGAATTCTACCAGATCTTGCTGGGTGGGCGCGCGGATGAACAGGCCGCGCTGGGTGTGATTACCGGCAAGGGCATGTCCGCCGACGCCGTTCCGGGCGCCATCGCGCGTGTGGTCGATCGGTACCTTGAGCTGCGCAGCGATCCCGCCGAGCGGTTTATCGACACCCTGACCCGCTTGGGCCGCGAGCCCTTTGTTGAAGCGCTGAAGACCGAGGTCAGCCATGACGCCGCCTGAGTCCGATCCTGTGACCCCGTTAACGGGCCTTGAGCCCCTGCCGTTGGCCCATGGCAAGGCCGACCCGATGCTGGTGACCCGAGAGGGCAACCGGGTGTCCGATAACTATCCGTATGTCGAAACGGGGGCCGCGCGTCCCAATGCCGGGGGCTATAGCCTTGGCCTTTCCGAGGCGCTCGCCGAGCTGGCCCTGGCACCCGGCCCTCTAGGGGTGCGCTTGTTGCCAACCGATGATGCGCGGGCGCTGGCCCCGGTTCTGTCCCGGGTTGCCCTCGTCGAGGTGGTGTTCCCCGGTTATCGTGATGGGCGGGGCTATTCCACGGCGCGGATCCTGCGCGAAGACCTCGGCTATACCGGCCCCATGCGGGCGGTGGGCGATGTGTTGCGAGATCAGCTCTTTTTGATGCTGCGCTGTGGGTTTGATGAGTTCGCCCTCAAGGATCAGGACCCGGAGCAGGCGCTGGAGATCGCCCGCGCGCGCTTTCGCACCGTTTATCAATCCGCGGCGGATGCCAGACGCGCGGCCCACCAAGAGCGCTTGACCGGGGCGGTGTCCTCATGACCCGGATCCTGGATACGGTGACGCCGTCCTTGACCCATCCGCTCGTGGCCGAAGCCGCCGCCCTTGCCAGGACATATGCCGACGCCTCGGCGGATGTGATTCTTCGGTTTGCTCTGCTGGAGCGGTTTCGTGGCGAGGTCGCGGTGGTGTCGTCCTTTGGGGCAGAATCCGCCGTGTTGCTGCATCTGGTGGCGATGGTGGCCCCGGACACGCCGGTCCTGTTCCTTGATACGGACCGGCACTTTTTTCAGACCCTGAGTTACCGCAAGGCCTTGGCAGCCAAGCTGGGCCTCAATCGCGTCGTCGATCTGCATCCCGATGCGGCCGAAGTCGCCGAACAAGACCCCAAGGGCAATCTGTCGTCCACCCATCCGGATGGCTGTTGCGACCTGCG
>JBKBWB010000398.1:0-1647 GCA_046289215.1 Asticcacaulis sp.
CTGCCCATCCGTGCGACCGAGTTTGGGCAACTCAAGCGCAAGCTCGACAAACATGTGATGGCCTTTTCTGAGGCTCTGCATCTGGATCTGCATGGCCACAAACTGCGCCTCGACAGCCTGTGGATCAATGTGCTCGATCCGGGTGGCAGCCATACCGGCCACATCCACCCGCACAGTGTGATTTCAGGCACCTTCTATGTGAACACCCCTGAGGGCGCGAGCGCGCTCAAGCTCGAAGACCCGCGCCTGCCGTTGATGATGGCCGCCCCGCCCCGCGCCGAAGACGCGCCGCGTGAGCACCAGACCTTCATCTACGAACAGCCCGAAGCCGGAACGATCCTTTTGTGGGAAAGCTGGCTGCGGCACGAGGTGCCCCCCAATGCCGCCGAGACCCCAAGGATCAGCATCAGCTTCAATTACGGCCTCGGTTAAGCCTCAGCGCCCCCAAAGCGCTCACTCCATTCGGCGACTTGGGCGTCCTCGATCTTGCGGAACAGCACGTCCCCGGCGGCCACGCTTGTGCCCGGTGCCAAACGATTGAGCTCAGCCTCGCCATCCGTCGAAGGCCACACCCGCGGCGTCCCCGCTTGCCCCACGCTGGCCGCGATGGTTTCGGCGGCAAAAGGGATCAGCGGCGCGCTGATATCGGCAAACAAACGCACCAGATTGAGCCCGTGGCGCACGACCACCGCCGCACGCACCGGATCAGTCTTGAAGGCGGTCCAGGGCGCGGCTTCGGTCAGATATTCATTGCCGATCACCCACAGACGCCGAACCGCCTGGGCGGCCTTGCGCATTTCCATGGCCTCGAACTGTTCCGTGGCCTCGGCCAACGCGGCGCTGACATCGGCATAGAGCTTTTGCTCCAACGGCCCCGCCTCACCGCCCTCTGGGACGACCCCGTCAAAGCGGCTTTCGGTGAACTTGACGATGCGGTTGACAAAGTTACCCAGCACATCGGCCAGATCCTTATTGACCGTGGCCTGGAACTGTTCCCAGGTGAAGGCCGTGTCCGACCCTTCCGGGGCTTGGCTGGTCAGATACCAGCGCCAGGCATCGGCGGGCAAAAGCTCCAGCGCCTGATCCATGAACACGCCGCGCTTCTGGCTGGTCGAGAACTTGCCGCCGTACCAATTGAGCCAGTTGAACGCCTTGATCACATCCACCAGCTTCCACGGCTCTTCTGAGCCCAGGATCGTCGCCGGGAAGCTGACCGTGTGGAAGGCCACATTGTCCTTGCCCATGAACTGGACATAGCGCACGTCCTCCGCCCCCTGATCGAGCCGCCACCAGCGTTTCCAGTCCTGAGCGTTCTGTTCGGCCCATTCCGCCGTGGCGGCGATATATTCGACCGGCGCATCGAACCAGACATAGAAAACCTTGTCCTCAAAGCCCGGGCGCGGCTGTCCCTCAAAGCCGACCGGCACGCCCCATTTCAGGTCACGGGTAATCCCCCGGTCCAGCAAGCCTTCATCGAGGTGCTTATAGGCAATCGAACGCGCCAGTGGATGGAAGTCCGTGCGGCTGTCGATAAAGTCGCGCAGGCGCTCGGCCATCTTGGTCTGGAGCAAATAAAGATGGCGGGTATCGCGCACTTCAAGATTGCGCGACCCGGATACCGACGAATAGGGATCCTTGAGATCCATC
>JBKBWB010000399.1:0-1644 GCA_046289215.1 Asticcacaulis sp.
GTGTTAAGATCCGCTACAGCTACTGATCGAACCTATAACGGGATCGAGAACACGCCCCCTTCCGGATCGACCGGGAGGGGGGTTTGTTATGGTGTCGTTTGGTCCCCGGCCTGAATCAGTCGGCCATAGACCCGGGTCATGCGCTCAAGATTTTCGATACTCAGGCTTTCGTCGACCCCATGCAAACCGGCGATATCCTTGGCCGTCAGACGGGCCGGAAGAATACGGTAGATATTGGGGCTGACCCCGCTCATATGCCGGGCATCTGTCGCAGCGATCATCAGCCAGGGCGCCGCCGGGACGTCGGGATATTCGGCGGCCAGCGCCATCTTGAGAGTCGCATAGGCGGCATTATCCGTGGGCGACAGGGGCGGGGCGGCCATGGGCGGTTCGGCCCAGTCCGCCTTGACCGGCAGGCCTTTGATCTGGGTGCGCACATGGGCGAGCACGCTGTCGGGCGTATCGCGCGGATGCAGGCGCACATTCAGCACCGCCTCGGCGGTTTCCGGCAGGACATTGTCCTTGGGCGAGCCGCTGAGCCGGGTCGGGGCGAGGGTGGTTCGCAGCATGGCCCGCGCCTCCGGGCTCTGGCTCAGTTGGTCCTGAACAAGGGATCCGGTAAGCCAGCGGTTCCGCAGGGCCACTTTCAGGGCCAAAGGCGCATCCATGGCCATAACATCCAGCATATCCGTGGTCGGCGCATCGAGCTTGGCCTTCAGCGGCTTGGCCCGGATCCGGATCAGGGCCTCGGCCAAGGCGTCCACCGCGGTCTGGTCCGGCGGCATCGAGGCATGGCCGCCGGAGCCGGTGGCGGTCAATTTCAGACTGCCATAGCCCTTTTCTGTGACCCCAATCAACGCCAGCGGCTTGCCGGTGACCGGGGCTTGATCGAGCACCAGTCCGCCTTCGTCGACGATCATCTCAGGGACGATGCCCTGGGCCTTGAACCAGCGAGCGGCGGCCTGTGCGCCCGTGCCGCCGCGCTCCTCGTCGTGACCGAACACCAGATAAACCCCGCGCTGAGGACGATATCCGCGCGCGAGCAGGCTTTCTGTGGCCTCCATCAGAGCGATGAGCGCGCCCTTGTCATCCAGCGTGCCTCGGCCCCAGACCCGGCCCTCGGCAATCACCCCGTCAAACGGCGGATGGGTCCAGGCGGACAGGGTTTCAGGGTTCACCGGCACCACATCCTGGTGGGCCATCAGCACCAGCGGGGCCGCTTTGGGATCGCGCCCGGCCCAATGGAACACCAGCGTCCGCTCGGCAAGCCGGGTCAGGGCCAAGCTCGCATGGGTGCGCGGATAGGTCCGGGCCAGCCAAGTGTGAAAAGCGGTCCAGTTTTCGAGCCGATCTTCGGCGGGGTCCTGATGGCTGATGGTCTGAAACCGCACCGCTTCGGACAGGTTTCGGGCGGCTCTGGCTACATCTACAGCGGGCGGCTCAGGGGCTTGTACAGGCGCTTGCATTGGGGGCCGCTTTTCCGGTGCATCCCCAGAGAGGGTGTTGGCTGTAATCACGCCCGCAAGGCCCACCAGCCCTACGCCAAGGATCGCCAGACTGCGTGTAATGGCCTTGTGCATCCTATCCCCCGTATCGATGATCTGATCAGCCCGCGTGCAGGTTGGCCCACATCCCGGTTTCGGC
>JBKBWB010000400.1:0-1632 GCA_046289215.1 Asticcacaulis sp.
GAGAAACCCGGCGATCAGGAACCGGTCCAGGGTATAGAGGCCCAGCGTCAAGATCAGCGATCCGGCAATCGGAAAGCCATAGGCCGCATAGGTGCGCAATGCGCCCGCATCAAACTGGCCCGCCGCCGCGAGTTTAAGGTCCTCTTTGAGCACAAACGGCAGGCAGATCGCGCAGCCCAGCAGCACCCCAAACAGCGGCGCACTGCCGCCCAGGCCGGCCAGGGCCAGGACGACGCCAAAACCGAACCCGGCGAGGGTCAGAACGCTATCAATCATTGAGGCGGGCAGCACGCGGCCCGCCGCCCGGCGTTGCTCCTGTACCAGCTGGAGCAATACGCGCAGAACCACGGAGGCGAGACCTGCGCCGACCGCAAGCTTTAAATCCGCATCGAGCGGGATCAGCCACAGAGCAACAACGCTGATCCCGGCAAAGGCCACCGCCAGCGCGGCAAAGGTCCGATAGAGCGTGCCGTACAGCACGCCTGCTTCTCGTTCATCGCGCGATGCGCCGGCCCAGAACCGCGCCATGGCCGCTTCGAGCCAGGTAAAGCCAAGGGTATGGACAAAGCTTGTGACCCCAAAGGCCAGAGCATAGTGGCCATAGGCCTCGGGCGAGAGTACCCGGGTAAAGACGATCAGGGTCAAAAAACCGATCCCGCCCTGAATCAAATTGGCGGGCAAATAGCCGATCAGGCCGCGCTTAAACATCAGCGGATCGCGTCCCGGTCGCCCAGCAGGCAAGGCACAGTGATGGCCATGATATAGAGGTCAAACCAGATCGACTGGCGGTCAATATATTCGATATCGAGCTTGATCCGGCGGCGCACATCGTCCGCCGTGTGCAGCGGCCCACGCGAACCTTTCACCGCCGCCCAACCGGTCATGCCCGGCTTGATCCGGTGCCGCCAGGCATATTCTGCCACCAGCCGCGCGGACTCGGACGGCCCCGTCTTCATACCGATGGCGTGGGGGCGGGGGCCGACCAGCGACATTTCCCCCTTGAGCACGTTAAACAGCTGCGGCAGTTCATCGAGGCTGGTCTTGCGGATAAAGCGGCCAATGCGGGTGACGCGGTCATCGTTTTGAGTGACCTGGCGCTCGGCCTTGGCATCGGCCATTTCTGTGCGCATGGAGCGGAATTTCCACACATGGATCTCTTCGTTGTTAAAGCCGTGGCGGCGTTGGCGGAAAAACACCGGGCCGGGACTGTCGAGTTTGATCAAAAGCGCGACCAACAGCATCACCGGGCTGAACAGCAGCAGGGCCAGGCTACCGACACCGAGGTCGAGCAGTCGCTTGCTGAAGGCACGGGCCTGATCCCCGGTCTGGCCATGCACCGAGGCCAGCGACAGATCCGAGACGCGGGTGAGGGCCGTCGCGCGGCTGGATTCGGTCTCAAGATCCACCAAAAGGGCGACTTCATTGGGCAGGGCGCGAAGCCGGTCGAGGATCTGGTTCATGCGGGTGCGGGCGCTGGGATCGAGCGCGACCACCACCTTGTCGACAAAGGGCGTGATCTTGTGGCTGAGCAGGGCCTCTGTATCGCCCAGTACCGGCACCCCGACCACGGCGTCGGGGGATCGAGCCAGCCGGTCATCGAAAATGCCGAGACTATTGATGTCGCGCCGCTCC